>DNTK01000076.1 GCA_003508755.1 Bacteroidales bacterium
TTTTGTCAAATTGTGGGCAACGTTTAGTATATGAAAAGTAGGCGATTTCGAAGCTCTAAACTTTCGGTGAAGCACAAAGTTTGATACGAGCCAAAAACCTTGGATTTATTACTATTTCGCCTATTTTTTATATAGATTGTTACCTGCTGGCTTTATTTTTTTTGTTCGTCTTTCAGCGTTGGCAAAGACATACTCTTTTGCAATTTTTGGTGTAGCGTTGGCTCGTGCGAATTGCAAATGTGTATGGCTTATGAGAATGAGCCTCTTTCTATAGCTGCTTCCGCATCATACCAAGTTGCATTAACAAATTCTTGAATTTCACTCACGAATTTTATCATCACGTCAGAACTTATCGGGTTATCTTTATGTTGGTCTCTAACTTCTTCAAAAATGCTTCTTTTTTCGTAGGGTAATCTTTTGGCTTTTCTCAACAGAAAAACATTATCAATATCCGTTAATCTAACATCTTCAGGCTTCATATCTAAATATTCAATTAATGCATAATATTTGGATAAGGGACATCCTTGTTTTAGTCTTGATGCAGTACCTGCACATTCTTGAAACATTGTCTTGTCATAATTTACTTTGACTTCTGCTGCAAGAACAGCAAGGAAAAATCGACCATCCAATGTAAGTTTCTTATCAAATTTACTGTCAGGAGAAAATTGGTAGTAAATACTCTTTCCAATTGTAAAATCTTGGTCTTTTTGTTTTAATACAATTTCTGGTTTTTGTGCAAGACTTTCAATTGAGCTTGGTCTGAACGATAATGACATAAATGCAGTTTGAGAACCTGTTTCTATTTCTTTCGGAAGGTTTTTTATTACATCATCATTGACTAAATGAATAAGAAATTCCTCAATTATGCTATTGTCAAGCTTTAGTTGTCCCTTTTGCCTTTTAATAAAAGGGCTTCCGCTTTTAGCAATTAATTCCACTTCCAAATAATCTTTATACTCATTGAGAAGTTTAGTCATTTCTTTAACTCTGGTGTCTCCCGAACTTTTTAGTTTGGATAATTGAGATGTCCAATTCAGATATGCTTTATGTGCTTCTTCTAATAAGCCTTTATCATTTTTAGCTTTTGGGTTACTGATTGCTGCAATGAGCTTATCTCTATGCGGTGTTAATGCCATACTTTATTTATATATAGGTGAGTGTTTAACATATTTTATTTTATTCATCACATCATCAAAATCGTTTATAACATCAGCAGGAGCTGATTTTCGAGCTTCAATTAGATGTTTTTCGGCAATGTTTTGAGCGAATCCTGTTTTGGGAATTTGGTTTGCAATTTTTTTAATAATTAGAATATCCTCAATAATTTCTTTTCCGAATTTGTTTTGAAATGCTCTATTACTTTTAGATAAAATCGAAAAACCGCCCATTTTATTGATTAATTCAGAAATTATAAGTCCATTGTAAAAAGGAGTTTTTCTAACATTAGATTCTTTTCCAAGAACCATAACCATTTTGCCGTCATCATTCAACGAAAGCCAAAAGCTTTTTAAAGAAGCTTCCATATCCATTATATACTGAACAACTGTTAGCAAGCGATTCCCTCTATTTTTTCTGTTTGAGCCAAACTCTGAATGAGCAACGTTTAAGATTTTGTATTTGAAAGATTCTGTTACTGCACGATAGTTTTGATGATAGTTAAAGACATTTATATATGGAGGGCTTGTAATTATTAAATCTATTTTACTTTGATACAATTCTCCAATTAATCTTGCATCTAAATTGTGAACTTCAATTGATGAACTATTGAAAGGAAGATTTAATAGGTTGTTTTTAAACCGTTCAAAAGACTTTTTTAATGATTCTTTAATTGTCAACTTCTTGTCACTTTCTGAAGCAAAGAGAATATTCATTAAAAAAGACAAATCAGTTTCATTGCTAATCTGTTCAATTTTTTTTGCTACTTGGATAAGACCTGAATATGAATCTCTATAAGATTCGGAATTGTTATAAATCAATTGTCCATTTAATTGAGATAAAACACTATTAAGCTTTAATTCAATTGTATCAAGTAAGCTTTGTCGTTCTTTCAGATTTAAATTTGAATATTTATAAAAACTTGACATTTGATAAGCCGCTGGATTAATCTCAAATCCAATTGCTGTATGTTCTTTTTTTGCTGCCTCAATTAAAACAGTTCCACTTCCAACAAATGGGTCTGCAATTACTGAATTAGGTTTGAGACCAACTATCTCAATAATATATTCAACAAATTCAGGTGTAAATTGACCTCTCCAATTGAAAATATTTGACCTTGTTTTTTGTAAAACATCTAATCTATCTTGTGTTAGTTCCATTATGCTGTTTTTATATTTTTAAGTCTACGATACTCTGCTTTTTCTTCTGCAACTTGCAAAAGTTGCTTTGTGCAATTTGTTTCGTAAATCTGTTTTCCAATTTGGTCGGTTAGATATTCATTCCGCAATTCAGTAAGATTAAGATTGAAAATTTTTGCAAGTTTTGGTAAGCGTTTTTCATCAAAATCTCGTTTTCCATTTTCTATTTTGCTCAAATTAGCAGAGTCTAAATTCAATTTGGCCGCAAGTTGAGTTAAAGTCAATTCGTGTTCATTTCTTAGAAGTCGGATGTATTCTCCAAAAGTGGTTTTCATAAGACTTGTCATTTTTTGACAAATTTATAAATATTCATTGGATTATTCTATTCGAGCGTAGGAAAATTTTAGCTCTTTTGGTTTTTATGGGTTAGTTTTAGTGTTAGCAAATCCAAATGTGCTGAAATGTGCGGTAGGCTTTCAAGCTTGTGGGTAACGTTCCGGCTATGCGTAGTGTGGGATTTCAAGGTTACTCACTGTTCAATTACCGATTAGTTTATTAATAATCTAACTTTCATATTAGCACTAAAACCCACATTACGTATAGCCAATGTTGAACTAAATC
>DNTK01000077.1 GCA_003508755.1 Bacteroidales bacterium
CACGAATGCTTAGTTATTGTACTCAGTTTTGCCCCGACTTCAAAAATAAATGTAAATAAATATTTGCAGATTAAATAACTTTGCTTATATTTGTTTACATGATTTAAAACATAGAAATAATGAAAGCATCAAAATGGTATTTAGTTCAAGGGCAAACACAATTTGGAAACTATGCTCTTATCAAAGAAGAAGAAACTGATTTAATAGTTGCGGAATTTCCTGCTGTTGACCATCATACAGCTAACGAAAGAAAGATTAACTTAAACTCTATTGTTGACGAACACAATACAGTAGTTAAACTTCTAAAAAAGCAAGCTGTATGAAAAAATGGATAAAAGAGCATAGTGCCTTAAACCACCGAGAATTATGTAAACTCATAGAATGGTCTCCTTCATCATTTCATCAATGGCTAAATGACAAACGATCTATTCCCGAAGAAAAAGCAAAGTTACTCGCTGATGTTCTTAAAGAGTACGGATTTAAGGGGCAATATTGAGTACAACGGTCTAGTATAAGAATAGTAGCGGATTTTTACTCACTACTTTTCGGTTAAACACAGACCTTTATTATATTTACTTACTTTCGTTTTAGCCATTAAACCGCTATTATTTTTATACATTGTTGTGTTTTCGTACTTTTTTCCACAAACTTGCTAGCGTTGGCAAAGACATACTCTTTTGCAATTTTTGGCTTGTGAGTTGGCTGTAGCGAATTGCAAATGTGTATGGCTTTTAGCGTTGGCATTACATTGCTGAAATTATTTCGTTCCATTTTTTCTTGTGTTCATATTTCAAAGCTGTATCAGATTCAATCAAGTCCACGTAATTCGATATAAATTCAGATGTTTCAGAGAGAAATCTTAAATAATATTTCAGCGAGTTAATAAGTCCGTTCGCAATAACGTGGCAACCGTGAATATTTTTTATTCGTTCGATTTCTTTCTCGATTTTCTCTGATTCACTAGAGTCGATATCAGCTGTCGATAATAAATAATATCTATTTACCTGTGTTGTCTTAAATTTTTCAAAAGCGTCTTTTACTAGTTGAGCATTAATTTGAATTCCGTGTTTAACTTCTACTGCCTCAAACTCTTTTCGTTTGTCATCTACAATATCAATATCTCCAATTCTTCCGCTTCTAGTGTCAGCAGAAGTGTGACTTTCAATTTCAAGAAGTGTTTTGCCCTCAAATCTCTTAGCTTCTTTCATTAGACACTCATAGGCTGCAAACAAAGCTAAAACTGGAAGGCGAGAAGCTCCATCTGCTGTATATTTTGCGTTGAAATGTTTTGTAAGTAGTTCAATTATTGTTGCTATTGGAAGATTTAAAGGTTTTGCTAAATCAATCTCTTGACTGTTTCTTTTTATGATTAATCCTTGCATCAAATAACTTAAGCACTTGTCTAAATCATTTCCTTTTTGAACAAAATCAATAGTTTCTAAAAATGATGTTTTGAGCAAATCGGGTCTTATAGCTCCAGAGTAATTTTTATCGTAAGGAACTTTTTGCTCAAGTGACCGTGTCAACCAACCACTTTCAGCCATAGCTGGAAATTTCACACTTTTTAAGAATGGTGTAATATATTTTGTATCAAAAGTTCTACCTGAATAACCATTATCAATACTTGTCTGATGATTTCTAATATCCTGTGTTGGATTTAAAGTTTTGTAGACTATACTAGTGAGTATAACTGTTAGCACACCTTTTGCCGATTCCGATTTTGTGAGAATTACGTCTAAATGCTTTGTAATGGATTTTGGTAAATCAGATTTGATTTTATCATCAGAACCAACTAGCTTCATTGATTCGTCAAATGTTTTTTTAAGATATGTATTCGGCATCTTTTATTTTGATTGATGTAATTAATTGTTGTTTTACTTCGTTAGCAACTTCTTTAATCATAGGAACTGCAACAGAATTTCCAACTTGTCTATACAATTCAGAACGGTTATTAATCAGTCTAAACTTTTTTGGGAATCCCATTATTTTATAACACTCTTGAATAGTTAGTTTTCTAACTTTATTTTCGTGATATATCCAAAACCTACCAGATGATTCTTGGGATGGTAATGCAGGATGAACACCATCAGTTGAATAAATTCGGTTTGGTTGTTTATGAACTCGAGATAAATGTTCGGTATTTGGTCGAACACCTGCTTTTCGAATAGTTTTATTTCTATAACCTGCGAAAATGAGTCCTGAATCTTGTGTTTTCATTTCCTCAAGGATTGTATATGGCTCGTCCAAAAATTCGAAGTCATTTTCTTTATCTAAAAAATCTTTTAAAACTGGCTTTGGTTTAGTTTTTAATTTAGAGAAATCAAATTTTTTCTTTTTATGACCTATTATTATGATTCGCTCTCTATTTTGAGGAACGCCAAAATCAGACGCATTTAAAACCTTTTTAGAAACTTTGTAGCCTAACTCTTCTAAATGCTGAATGATTGTAGCAAGTGTTCTTTTTTTATCGTGATATAAAAGGTGTTTTACATTTTCTAATAAAACAACCTCTGGTTCTCTTTTTTCAATGATTTTAAATACGTGATAAATCAAAGTTCCTCTAGTATCTTCAAAGCCTTTCATTTTTCCTGATATACTAAAGGGTTGACAAGGAAATCCTGCACATAAAACATTGTGTTTTGGAACAATGTTTAAGTCAAGTTTAGTTATATCTCCAAAAGGTACTTCTCCAAAATTTAATTCGTAGGCTCTTTGAGCGTGATAATTAAATTCGGATGAAAACACACACTTTCCGCCTATTTCTTGCATCGGGATTCTAAATCCACCAATTCCTGCAAAAAGGTCAATGAAAGTAAATTCTGGATTTTGAGGACTCGGAAATGGAATATCCCATTTAATCGGAAGCATTGCTTGTAATTCCGGTTCGGAAGCTATACTTAAGTCATTATGTTGTTGGTTGTAATATTCAACCGCTTTTTTCTTAAATGATTTCGAAACACCATTAGTGTGGTTGTGAAGATAGTGAGTGAAAAATGCTAAATCTTCGGCATTTCCATTCATATTTTCAATATCTAAATCTTTACGAAGTTTTGAATATTTAAGCATTTTTAAAATCTATTTTTCCTTGTTTCAAATTTGTGAGTCTTTTATACTCTGCTTTTTGTTCAGCAAGTTTTAGAAATTCACTTGAGTTTTCTTTTGGGTAAATCATTTCAGCTATTTTTTCGCTGAAATATTCTTTTTCCAATTGGTTAATGTCTAAATTAAAAATGTCAGCTAATTTTGGAAGAATTTCTTCTGGAATATTTCTCTTCCCGTTTTCAATTTTAGACAAGGTTGATTGGTCTATATCGAGAGCTGCTGCAAGTTTTGTTAGAGTTAGAGACGCTTCCGTTCTCAATTTATGAATATACTCTCCAAATGTTTCTTTTATCATCTTGAATAATTTACCTTGACAATTTTGTCAAAAATAGAAAAAATTATTCAGATTATTACTAATTCAGCGTTGGGAAATTTTAGCTCTTTTGGTTTTTAGAGCGTTTGATTTGAGCGTAGGCAAAAACCGAAAGTGCTAAAATATGTGGCTGGTCAGTATGAAACACAACGTCCAGCTAAACGCT
>DNTK01000050.1 GCA_003508755.1 Bacteroidales bacterium
CATTTGGTAAAATCAGGGCCAGCTGGGCAAGAGTGGGCAACGATGCACCCCCGTATTTTGTGGATCCAGTTTTTCGGCAGGCAGCACATACCGATGGGTTTGGTTTTTTTACTTTTCCAACATCTACAGGTGTAAATGCCTATCAGGCGGGAGCATTTATTGGTAATTCTGATTTGAAACCTGAAATGACCTCTGAGTATGAATTAGGTGTGGACTTACGTTTCTTAAATAACCGTATTGCCTTTGATTTAGCATATTACGATAAGAAAATTGATGACTTAATCTGGGCATCTCCTATAGCCAGTACTTCCGGGAATCTATTTCAGATGCAAAATCTCGGCACCATGCAAAACTATGGTTTCGAGGTGTTGGTAAAGGTTGTACCTGTTCAAAAGGCGAGGTTTGAATGGGAAATGACCTTCAACTATACCCGCAACTTTAACAAGCTTGTTTCGCTAAACAATAAACTCGAGAAAGCCGAACTAAATGCCCTGCGCATTGATGGTGGGCAACAAATTCAATGGGTGGCTATACCGGGCGAGCCTGTTGGTGTTTTTGAAGCGCGGGGCCCCAGGTATTCTCCCCAGGGGAAATTGCTGGTAAACAATCAAGGGCTACCCATTGCTAACACTGAACTAAGACCCTATGGTACATCGCAATATGATTATTTTGGTGGATTTACGAATACCTTTACTTTTTTTGGATTCTCTTTAAGGGCACATTTCGATTTTCGGATGGGAGGAATCATGTATTCAAGGACTAAGGATATTACTTTATGGGCAGGTACTGTTCCTGAGACCTTGTATAATAACAGGGAACCATTCATTATTCCAAATTCTGTATATGAAGTGGGAAGAGATGAAAATGGACAGGCTATTTATGCTGAAAACACCATTCCAATTGACAGGGTTAAATTAAATGAGTATTGGGCTAACGGAGGAATAGAAATGGACGGAGCATCGTTTATAGATAAATCGTTTATTAAGTTACGGGAAATTTCCTTTGGCTATTCAATTTCCAGGACAAAGGCAGGATTTCTCCCTGTTGAGAACTTATATCTTGGCATAACTGCAAAAAACAGTTGGCTGTGGACACCAGAAGATCAAACCTATATCGACCCTGAATTAACCACTTTTGGGAATGATTTAGGGGCTGATTTTGGGGAATATGGTGCACAACCTTCCGTAAAAAGTATTTCTTTTAACATGAAAATAGATTTTTAGGTCATCTTGAAAAAAATAATCTACATATTAATTATCCTTTTTGTGAGCCTGTCTTGCGAATCCTGGCTTGATGTTAACAAGAATCCAAATGCACCCGGAGATGTGAGTTATGAAGAACTGCTTCCGGCAGGCATTTCCTCTGTTGCTTATGTGGTTGGAGGACGCTACCAGGTTTTAGGTGCTTTGTGGTCGCAACACTGGACGCAATCTCCCGGAGCATCACAATATGCTGGAATCGATTCTTACGATATTAATAGCAGCACCTATGATCAGAACCAGTTTAGCGAACTGTATGCCGGAGCATTAAAAAACCTTGAGTTGGTGAGGGTACAATCCCTGGCCAATGAAGAGTATAATTACTACCTTATTGCTACCGTTGTGCAAAGCTATGCCTACCAGGTACTCGCTGATTTATACGATCAAATTCCCTTCTCAGAAGCTCTTAAAGGCGACCAGGGGCTAACTGAACCTATGTATGAGTTGGGGCCAAGCATCTATGACAGTCTCATTACAAGAATAGATTTTGCCTTATCACTCGATTTAAACAAAGAAGGCCTAAAAAATCCGGAAGAAAGAGATCTGGTTTTTAATGGCGAAATAACACGTTGGATCGAGTTTGCAAACACACTGAAATTACGGATATTTCTGAGGCAGTCAGAAGTAAACCACTCTAAAGTACAGCAGGCAGTTCAGGACTTATATAATGCTGGCGCAGCCTTTCTTGAAACGGATGCTGCTCTTGATATTTATACCGATGCATCCGGACGTAGAAATCCATTGTTTGATACAGATTTTTTTACATTAGGACGAAATCCAAATTTAATTCTGAGCCACACACTATATAGTTTCATGATTGAGAATGCAGATTTCGATCGCTTGTCAAATTTATTCAATACCCCTGAAGCTGGAGGGGAACATAAGGCACTTATTCAGGGTAATTATTATGCACCGGAAGAAAGTCCGGGAACGAACAGTTCAAGTTATTCAAAACCCATTATGGACCCCACCGCACCGGTTTATTTAATGAGTTTGGCCGAATCGAATTTATTGCAGGCTGAGGCAATAATGCGCTACCGTGCCGAAGATTTTAATCAAGCTAAAGAATTATACGACGGGGCTATTGCTTCCGCTTTCTTGCGTGTTATTAAGCCATCGGGCTCCTTTGGAACAGCTGAAATTCTAAATCTTGCATCAACTTTTTATGGTGGTGTGTACGCTTTCCCATCGGAGGGTGGCAAGCTCGACGATTTTATAAAGAGTATTGCTTATCAAAAATGGCTTGCATTATCAGGAATCCAAAACCTTGAATTATTCTTTGAGCTCAATCGCACTGGATATCCGGTTAAGAGCAGCGTTCCTGGTGATGATCCGAATTATGTGCCCGGTGAACTTACATTGTCGGTTAATAATGTTACCAGCGGGAGGTTCCCCCGCAGATTGATATTTCCTGAATCGGAATATGCCAACAACAGAAATACGCCCGAAAAGCAACCCGTTTGGCAGAAAGTATGGTGGGATGTATCGGAGAACTAAAAAAATGAATTAATGAGAGGTCATAAGTCGAATAGATATTGCTGGTTAATTTTTCTGGTTTTTGCATTTTTTGGATGCGAAGAATGGAAAGAAACTGCAGTGGCCTCTCGTGAATCACAGCTGCCGCAATTTGAGATTTTAGGAGAAGCGTATCAAAGCTATGTGGTGGGTGAGCTAATTGAATATAACGATTTGGGTGCAAAAGCATTTTCTGATGATGAAACTTTAACAGTTTTTTATTCCGGTGAAGTGGAGGTTGATGAAGTCGGACTTTATACAATTACCTATTTTGCTACTAACTCAGATGGCTTAATATCTTCTGCTGAACGCCTGGTTGCCATCACCTATTCCGATGTTTCAGAGAATGATCTTTCAGGAAAATACGAAGGCGCTAATTTTGGGGCACTCCTGGAAATGAACCTCAGCAAAATAAATGAAAAAGGATTTTATGAAAGTAACGATATTATGGGATACCAGGGAGCAGAAATGCGCGGTAAAATTGTAGACCTTGGAAACCATGAATTAGTATTAGTGCATGGCGAGGGCGATTTTGGCCGCTTTGATGATTTTAGGGGTGAGTACACCTTATCGTCATTGTTTTGGTCGGTGAAGCTTTTAGATGCCCCTTATAATGGGTTAGAAGTGCCCATTGCATGGCAAAGAGTACGAAAATAAATGTGAATGTTTAAAAAAATAAAATATTTAAAAACACGAATTCTGCCAGGTGCATTTGTGGTAATGACGATTGCATTCTCTTGCAACGACGAGAATTACAACACCGAATATGCACCCGGATATCCAAATATATTGGCGGGAAACTGGGTTGTTTTCCAGTTTCAGGGAGGAAATCTAAATGGTTCACTCACCGGTCCATATGATATGTCCACAGCATTGGATCCCAACCAACAAGGACAATTGATAGTGGATAATATATACAATACCGGCAATCGTGCAAGGGCCGAAATACGTGGCGATACAGGTTGGTTTTATGCACAGGAGGCGGAACAACTTGAGCTTATTAATAAAGGAAATTTTGGTGTTGAGCAGATTAGTATTGATGGCTATATTAATCAAAATCCGGTTTTAGCTAACTTTGTTTACGGGCTGGCCACTCAATCGTTCGAAAATATTTCCTTCCGCGAAGAAGATATAACAGAAATAATATTCTTTAGAGCTGGATTATATGATGAGTATAGCTCCCTTGTAGATAGTATCATGGTGATGGGCTACAGAAAAACAGGGTTCGAAGATGTGGATTATAATTATTAATAACTGAGCTCGAAAGAAAAGAATCCATCGATGAATAGAATTAAGAAGAAATATCATCAATTACGTAAATTCAGGTTGGACATTGGATATAAATTATGGGGCAGGGGAAATTTCGGTAGGAAACGAAGAATAATTTTTGCAATTCTATTCGTGATTTCAACGACTCTGATTACTACATTATTTCTTACCGGAGTAAATTCTGATCCACGGATAGGCTTTGATAAGCCTGAAGGCTATTACGACTACTTTAAGCAGGCGACTATACCTTTTGGTCGGGAACATTCTGGTTACACACCCAATTATGCCATAGACGAATTCAACAAAGCACAAAAGAAGCGAAGCAATAATCTTAAATCGGCATCGAATCTTTCCTGGGTACAAAGAGGGCCGGGTAATGTTGGAGGACGAACACGAACTATCCTCATCGATCCGGATGATCCTACTGGAAATACATGGTTCGCAGGTTCTGTAAGCGGGGGTATCTGGAAGACCGTTAATGGCGGAGAATCATGGCAAAACCTAACGCCTGAGCTGCCGAATTTATCCACAGCAAGCCTTGCGATGGCTCCATCTAACACAAACATTATTTATGCCGGAACAGGAGAGGGCTATGGAGGTGAGGGAATGGTAAGTGGGAATGGCATCTACAAATCTATCGATAAAGGTGACTCATGGCAACTGCTGGAATCGATAAAATACGATAAGCATTTCAGGTTTGTTAATAAACTGTGGGTGAGTCCATCACGCGACAGTGTTGTTCTTGCAGCGACAAATACTGGAATCTATAAAAGCTACGACGGGGGTATTACGTGGGATAGTGTCTACACTGCAGGATATGCAGTCCAGGATATTGCTCAAAATCCCCACAACGAACATGTACTTTATGCTGGAGTCAACTCATTGGGCGTGCTTAAGTCCACCGACCAGGGAAATACATGGCATCCCAGCTATACCGGAATGGGAGAGGTGTACAGGGTTTCGGTGAGTGTAAGTCCGGCAGATACTTCTTACCTGTTTGCTGGTATTGAAGCTCCCGGACAACAAACACATATTTATCATTCGCGCGATGCGGGCCTTAACTGGGAATTGAATTTTAATGCAGACGGTTTGTTTACCAATTTCCATAAAACACAAGGTTGGTTTAACAATGTGGTAGCTGCACATCCCTTTGATCGAAACAAGGTGTTTGTAGGAGGAGTAAACTTTGGATTACTTGAGTTTGGTTCAGCTTCTTATACCGGAGCCCAGGATATACTGCGTGTCGATACCATTGGAACAGCATCCTTTATGACCTTTATAAAATTTGGAGGTTCTAAGTTCAGCGGTGCCTTATCTTCAGGAATTGAACAAGATGCTGATGTTGAAATCAGGGATTTTGTGCGTGTCGAAATTCGGTTTGGTCCGGGTATAGGACAAAAGGCTCACCGCTTTACAGTTCCCGAGGGGGAAGGGGCAGGAGTACCACCGGAATATTATACATTCGAAGATTTTGTAGACGTTCCATTCGAGATGTGGGATGTAGAAAACGATTGCCAACTAATGGTCTCCTTTCGCGATCAGGATAGGAATGGTGCTTTTAACCTTGTAGAGCGTGTATATGATGACAATATCAGCGGTCGGGAATACCTGTTTGTGCATGCAGTGGAATACGATTCGTTAGTTTCTAATGTCGATATTTCAACCACGGGTGGATACGAATATAAATTACTCTATTTTCTTTGGCCAGGCTTGCCAGAGAATTCAGAATGGAATCCTTTAAATCTACCTCCTTCCAGGATATTAATAAACTGGGGTAGCATGCAGTACCGCGAAGCATATACTACCGTTTTGGCTGATGATAAGCTTAATTCAGAGCTTCATGTCGATCATCACGATATTCAGTTCTTTATCCATCCTTCAGAGGAAAATACATTTGATATTATTGAAGCCAACGATGGCGGAATTGGCTTTAGCTCCGACGAGGGTAAAACCTGGAAGCAAATTAATCGGGGGTACTTAACCACCCAGTTTTATGGCATAGCAAAACGTTCAGGAGCTCATGAATATATTGGTGGTATGCAGGACAACGGAACCTGGCAGTCACCAAACGGAGCATCCGCAATTAGTACAACTGAATATGACTTCAGAATTGAGGGTGACGGATTTGAAGCATTGTGGCATCCATGGTATCCTCAACGCATTTTGGCCAGTAGCTATAATAATTTTATAAAAATCACTAATAATTTTGGTGAAGATTGGCAATGGATTGATAATATCGTACTGGGCGATGGCCCTTTTATTACCAAACTCTCGCATTCGCGCGAAAATCCTAATCTTGTCTTTGCCGTAGGATCGAGAGGGATTTACCGACACGAAAACTTTGGCTTTGGAGCTGTTCCCTGGGATTTAATTGATCTTGGTGAGCAATGGGCAGTGAACGATGTGGTTGTGAGCAGTCACCATGTGAAAGTATCTAAAGCAGATCCATCGGTTGTATGGGCCGGGGCTGGCATGTTCACAGATCCGGATTTAAATATTTCAGTATCGATTGATTTTGGTAAAACTTTTGATACCACCTCCAATTATCGGGCAACAGATTTGGGTTATATTTCCGGATTAGCAACGCACCCCATTAATCCGGCCGAGGCATTTGCGATCTTCTCTTTTAAAGGTAAACCCAAGATCTTACGAACCTATAATTATGGTCAAAGTTGGCAGGATATTTCAGGGTTTGAAACCAGCACAGGCGATACCAGTCTGAATGGGTTTCCGGATGTGGTTGTCAATGATCTTTTGGTGTTACCGAACGATACAAACACGATTTGGGCGGCGACGGAGATTGGTTTGTTTGAGTCAACCGATAATGGACTTAGCTGGCATATTGCAAACAATGGATTGCCTTCGGTGTCTGTCTGGCAACTCGAAGTGGTTGATAATGAGATCTTGGCAGCC
>DNTK01000310.1 GCA_003508755.1 Bacteroidales bacterium
GATCAAATCAGAGGTTTCTGAGCTGCAGCCGGGAATGCTGGCAGAAAGGGTAATATTTTTATCTCCGCCGGTTGCAAAGGTATAAGATGGATCGACATCGTTCAGCATGGCCTCCCCATCCATATTCCATTGATATGTCAAAACAGAGTCTGGCCCATAGAAGATGGTATTGTTCGAAAAATCCAGCGGGCTATTGGAACACGTGATTCCGGATGTATAGGTAAATGCAGCTTGCGGCGGATTATAGATAGACAAAAATTGCCTGATGGTATTTGAGCATCCATTGACCGCATCTATCGATAGGCTGACTTCAAAGTTCCCGGTATCCAGAAACTGATACTCCACATTTTGTCCGGAGGCTGTCCCCGCACCATCTCCGAAATCCCAGCTCCATGAGTTGATGGCGGGATCATCTGAGGAGGTGGCAGAGAAGGAGTTTGGGTTGGCGATGCAATTGTTGGAGGAGGTGAATGAGGTGGTGGGGGCGGAGGCATCGCGGACAACGACGGTGTCCATGTAAGTATCGAAATTACCAGTGGTAGAGTAAGCAGTGAGTTCGATGGGATATGTGCCAGGAGTCGAGTGGGAGATGGATGGCTCAAATAAATCATTGCTTGGAGGAATCTCCTCGGAACAATTATCCAAGAATGTATTTAGAGTAATCTGTCTGGTGTTTTGATTAATGGCTAATCCTCTCCAATTAGGACTTTCTCTTGAAATTGTATAAGCGTAAACATTGGATGTGCCAACAACTCCAGAGTTTTGGAAGGACACAGGATCAGAAATAGAAAGTAAATCCGGCCCAAACCTATAGTGAAATATACCAGATGATCTGGTGGCAACCACCGCATAATAATCCAATCCATCTTTAAGAAAGTATAGGTCTGTTGGGAAGGAGACAGTGCCAAATTCTTTAATAGCAGGCTCTGAAAATAAATCCTCGCCAAATTCCAAGGATACAATTTTATTTATTTTTTTGGAAGCTACTATGCCAAACCATTTACCATCAAATTGCTGCAAACTAATACCCATTGGCTCTTTTATCAAGGCGGATCCTTTTCCTACGTGATACACATCCTTGATTGGGTCAGGTGTATTTGTTATGCTTAGCCCAAAATTAACGAAACTGATAAAATCATTTCCATAGCTTGACAATGCTACAACAACACTATCATCATAAGAAACGATTTCCATGCCACGAATTTTTGACCATCCACCAATATTTCCTATGACTTCTGCAGTTGGTACTGATGTTAGGCTACTTCCAAAAGTCAGCCTTGTAAGTGTGCTCGTTGACCAAGATCCAATTATGCCAAACCAGTTGTTTCCTTCTTTTATAAGCCGAATATTTCTTGGTCCTTTCAATAGACCTCCTAAAGTACCAAAGTCCATAACAAGAGGTGTGGATTCGAGATCAGTACCAAAATCTAAACGAATCAACTTATTATTATCTCTACCTGTCACAAATCCATACCAATTACCTTGATCGTAAATAAGTTCGATGCCTTCCGGGGAACTTAATTCATTGGCTTCGTATACATCTTGACTTGAACTAATCCTTTCTAGGTTATTAAAACAAAAGTCCCACTGATATTTAGTTGAGGCTATTGATGTGTTATCAAATTTTACATCCTGATCCAGGCAAACTTTGCTAGGAAACGAGAAAAATGCTTCCTGAGAATGGCACTCAATGACAATGTGTAGAACAAAAAAAGCTAAAAGGAGATATTTCATTCTTTTAAGACTTGTTCATATAAATTTTTGTATGATTGAAATTGTAACCTCATATCAAAATTTCTAAGTGCATAATCCCGTATTTTATCCCGATCAAATAAAGGATCATTTTCAATAATATGAGTTATGATTTTATTGATGGAATTGTAGCTGACTTCGTCGGCTAATATACCATTATTACCATGAATATGATCAATCAAGCCGCCAACAGGAAAGCCTAATATGGGCGTTCCACATGATAAGGATTCAAGTATTATGTTTGGCAAATTATCTTCAATGCTTAATATGAGCACAAAATCTGCTGAATTATATATTTGGACTAAAGTATCAATTGATTCTATGAAACCGTATTGTTTTATATCGAAACAAAAATTAGAAGATCCAACTACGATGAAATCAATCTTGTTTGAAAAATCATGAAACAGCCTTTCAACAAATTCGCTGCCTTTTCTAATAGAATTATTATTATCGGCTATTAATAGAATTTTTTTACGTTCAGATATAGCAATATGTTTAAAACATGTAAATACTGATGTATCTATCCCATATGGTATTAAGTGGATTCTATCCTTAGTAATTCTATCATCCACTATACAGTAATTAAATAGCCATTTAGATGGTGAAACAAAGCTAATCTGATGGTTGAGAAAAAAATTACACTTTATGACCTTGATCCTATTTTCTGACTCGGTTAAGAATGACTTGTGTTTCCTTTCATCCAGTTTATAATGGAAACCGCCTATTAATGGATTCAAATCGTGTAATGTCCAAATAATTTTCTTCTTTATTAAGGTAGTGCTATTTAAATTTACGAATCCGCTTACCCAATGGAAATGCAATATGTCCGCATCTTGAATTAATTTTAACTTCGATATATCATAGTCCGTTTCGGCTATTGAATATTTCTCAACTTCTTCGGGTAATTTTTTATTGATAAGTATTTGGTCGTGCTCCTTTGTGTATGGGATTCCGAATTTCCATAAAATTTTTCTTGTAAAAGGGTAATCAATATTGGCATCATAATAAGTTATATCTTTCCTGCTGTTATTGTTATGTAAACACAGAAAATAAGAATCCATTCCACTAGATCTCTGCGATTGATATAATCTGTATGCAGCATTAAAAGCTCCTCCAGAATCAACTGTATTGATATGAACAATTCTCACAATTTAATCTCTAATTTTTTGAACAAACGGTAAGACTTGTACCTATACCATGAGTATAAAATCTTTGATTTTATACTCATGGGGCTAGTCTTTTCAATATTTTTTTTAAAATGGTCAGTGTGAAAAAAACTGGTCAGCTTTATATCACTATTGACAATCATTGATCCTAAGAAGTCAACAATTATTCTATGTTGTTCGACAAAATTTGATAAAAAGTTATCAATGTTTATTATCAAGTATTTCTCACTACTAATTTTTTGTGTAAATCGATAAAGTAATTTGTTATAAATATACCAGTTTTGAATTGCTAAATGAGGAAACTGATTAATCACCTTATCAGTCCGCCTTCGAATCAATGAATCACTTACTCTAACAGGGTCCCTATATAGGAATATATATTTTGTGTCATTTGGCAGAAAATCGCTCCAATAATCAAGAAATAAAATAGTTTTCGGATCTTTCCAATTTTTAATTACTGAGTTGCTTGCAATATGTTTCGCCTCTTCAATTTCTTCATCATTCAAGCATATTTTTGGGAATCTATCAAAAAAATACCCACATCCGTTGCGTTTGAGTACCTTATCGTGAAATTGAACTATTTCAAGGTCCTCATAATATCCCAACGGATTACCCCTATCAGCCTCAAGTAACCTTTCACCCATATTGATCCCACAAGTCATTAAATATTTGCTGAAAAGTGATGTCCCGCTTCGATGCATCCCCGTTACAATAATCCCAGCCATTTTCGAATTAATCCAATACTATTATTTAAATAATACATCAGTTGTGATTCTCTATCTAAAAAGATCATCCTTGCCGTATATCGATCTGCTTTAATATTTCTATGGATAGCATCTGGGTGTTGCAATGGAAAAGAAATTGAATTTGTTGCTCTCCTTGCTTTCCAATTGCCTTTATTGCGGGTGTGGGTAGCATTGTCACCCCATCCGATATTGGAGACCAAATTAGTTTTAGGTATTACACAATAACCCTTATGATACATTATAGTAAACCGCCATGAATAATCCCAAGTATCGACACGTTCGATGTTTGTCATGTCTCTCTTATGAACTAGTGCTTCCCTTTTTGAATTCGAGATTACATCAATAAATGTATTTTCTTGGGAATTACTGTTAAATCTAAAGAGATATTTACTCCATGAGCTGTTCCAGGAGGCCCAACCCCAAATCCCGGGATAATGTGAGAAGTAATAACTGCAGGATGATCTTTTCTTTCCGTCCTGCCAATTCAATCCTGTAATTGACATTATACTATCATCATCCTTATA
>DNTK01000360.1 GCA_003508755.1 Bacteroidales bacterium
AATTTAAGTTGTATGAAAACATTGAAGAACTGGCACCCGAAGTATTCGCAAAATTTAAAGGCGGTGATGCAGTGAAGGTTATCAGTCCCAATGTTGATTTTTATTCAGGATTTGTATATAAATGCATCGATATCCCCAAAGAGCTTTACACCCCAATATTTGCTGTTTCGCGCATTGCCGGTTGGTGTGCACATCGCCTGGAAGAAATAACTTTCAGTTCGAAACGAATAATTCGCCCTGCCTATAAAAATATATATGGTAGAATCGATTATGACAACTTAGATGAAAGAGAATAGGGTAAAATAGTTTAAAATTGAAATTTTCAGCCCATCATTCATTATAAATTAATGTTAAAGTGGCAGATTTAACTTTTAACTTAAATATTTTTTATATCTTTGTAGTCAGAATGTATAAAGATGCATAAACACAAGCGAAATATTAAATCTTTCTTTGAGATAGTAATAAGCTGAGCGAGAATGGCTTCGGCCATATAATATACAAGCCATTCTCGATACAGAATGGCTTTTTTTTTGCATAGAAGAATATTTTAGCTGTTATTTTATTCTATTAGATAGGTAACAGCATATCAGAAAAATGAGGTTTAAGTAAAAATTGGAGATATGGTAAAAGGATTTCCTAACCCGCAAGGATTGTATGACCCGGCAAATGAGCACGACAATTGTGGTATCGGGTTTGTGACGCAGATTAAAGGAATAAAATCACATGATATTATTGCCAAAGGACTTGAAGTGTTGGTGAATATGACTCACCGGGGTGCCGAAAGTGCCGATAATGTATCGGGCGATGGTGCTGGCATTCTTATTCAGCTTCCACACCAGTTTTTCATCAAAAAAGGCATAAGCGTGCCGGAAGAAGGAAAGTATGGTGCCGGACTTGTTTTTCTGCCAAGCGAGACAAGAGCCCGAAAAGAGTGTGAATCCATTCTTATTGGAGCCATTAAGGATGAGGGGCTAAGCGTTCGTGATATTCTTGATGTAAAAGTCGATAGTCGCGTTTTGGGGGATATTTCGCGATCTACCGAACCTTACATAAAACAAATATTTGTAGAGGGAAAATTTCCCGAACAGGATATCCTGGAACGTAAGTTATTTATTGCCCGCAAGCAGGCCGAAAAGCAGGGTCGAGAATCAAACATAAAAGATAAAGAAGCATTCTACCTGCCAAGTTTATCATCTAAAGTGATGATTTACAAAGGCATGTTAGCCCCCGATCAGGTTGGACGCTATTTTGTTGACTTACGCGATCCGGATATGACCAGTGCCATTGCACTTGTACACTCCCGCTTCTCAACCAATACCTTCCCAACCTGGGATTTGGCGCAACCTTTCCGTTTTCTGGCTCACAATGGCGAGATCAATACCGTGAAAGGAAACCGCATGTGGATGACAGCCAGAGAGAGCATCATTAAATCCGATTTATTTGGCGACGACCTGGAAAAGCTTTTCCCCATTATTGAGCCGGATAAATCCGATTCAGCATCGCTGGACAATGCGTTAGAGTTTCTTGTACTTACGGGAAAATCTTTACCACAAGCCTTAAGTATGCTCATTCCGGAGTCCTGGAACGATAAAAATCCGATTCCGCCCAGCTTAAAAGCATATTACGAGTACCAGTCGACATTAATGGAACCCTGGGATGGTCCTGCATCGGTAGTATTCTCCGATGGGCGCTACATTGGTGGCACACTCGATCGAAACGGTTTACGCCCCTCTCGGTTCGTAATTACAAAAGACGACGTAATAGTAATGGGCTCAGAAGTGGGTGTGCAGGTTTTCCCACCAGAGGCAATTCGCGAAAAAGGACGTTTGCGTCCAGGTAAGATATTATTGGTGGATACAAAAATGGGGATCATTGTTCCCGATGAAGAAGTAAAGCACCAATTAGCCAATCAGAATCCATACCAACAATGGCTGGCCGAAAACCGCATTGATCTGGATGATATAAAAGTGAAAAAACGGGTACGTTCGCAGTTAGATGAAAGTCACGAAACTTATATCAAAACCTTTGGTTATTCCAAAGAAGATGTCCAGGTTATTTTAAAACCTATGGCCACGGACGGACAGGAGCCCACCCATTCGATGGGCAACGACACTCCACTGGCCGTATTTTCAGATCAACCACAACGTTTATTTAATTATTTCAAGCAGCTGTTTGCACAGGTAACCAATCCGGCAATTGATCCCATACGCGAGGGACTGGTAATGTCAACAACCAATTACATTGGTTCTGTTTCGAAAAATATATTATTTGAATCGGCCGAGCAATGTCGACTCATAAAGTTTCGCTCTCCGATTGTTTCTAATACCAACCTGAATAAACTTCGCAACCTAAAGGAAGAGAATTTCGACCATATAGATTTGCCAATTTTATTCGATGCACACGCTGAAAAACCGGGTAAAGCCCTGGAAGATGCACTCGATGTATTATGCAAGCAGGCCGAAGCAGCGGTTGATAATGATATTAACTTTATTATACTATCCGACAGAGGAATAGATGAAAATCATGCTCCGATTCCATCGCTACTGGCAACAGCAGCTGTGCATCATCACCTGATACGTGCTAAGAAACGCATGCAGGTGGGGCTTGTTGTAGAAACTGCCGAAGCCCGTGAAGTAAACCACATAGCCCTATTGATAGGTTTTGGAGCCTCGGTAGTAAATCCATATGGTGCCTTTGCAGTAATTGAAAGATTATGCAGTGGCGGCGAAATTGATATCGATTATGTGGCTGCCCGCGAGAATTACTACAAATCCATCAATAAAGGCTTAATGAAGATTATGTCGAAAATGGGGATTTCTACTTTGCGCAGTTACCATGGGGCACAAATTTTCGAAGCCTTAGGATTGGATGCTGAGTTTGTTGGACGCTATTTTACCGGCACCGATTCGCGCATTGGTGGTATTGGGCTGAATGAAATTGCTCAAGAAGCACTTATCCCGCACAGGAAAGCTTTTGTGGAGAACCCGCAAACCAACGACGTGTTAAAATCGGCAGGCACTTATCACTATCGCGTGGGTGGCGAAAAACATGGTTGGAATCCCGAATCGATTGGTCTGTTGCAATGGGCAACCCGCACAGGAGATTACAATAAATATAAAGAGTATTCAGCAAAAGTTAATGAAGATAACCGGGCACCGCATTTCTTACGAGGTTGCGTAAACTTCAAGAAGGGAAACCCGATTCCAATTGAAGAGGTGGAGCCCGCAGAAGAAATCATGAAGCGTTTTGTTACCGGAGCCATGTCTTTCGGTTCAATCAGTAAGGAAGCTCACGAGGCACTTGCTGTAGCCATGAATAAAATTGGCGGGAAGAGCAACACTGGCGAAGGGGGTGAGGATCCGGAACGATTCAAACCACGTGAAGATGGTTCTTCGGCACGTAGTGCTATCAAACAAGTGGCATCGGGCCGTTTCGGAGTAACCTGTAACTACCTTGTAAACGCCGACGAAATACAAATTAAAGTGGCACAGGGCGCCAAGCCTGGCGAAGGCGGACAGCTGCCAGGCCATAAAATCGATAAAATTATTGGTAAGATACGTAACTCTACACCTGGCATTACGCTTATCTCACCACCACCCCACCACGATATTTATTCTATCGAGGACCTTGCGCAGTTAATTTTTGACCTGAAATGTACCAATCCGAAAGCAAAAATTAATGTGAAACTTGTTGCCGAGCGTGGAATGGGTACTATTGCTGCCGGGGTATCTAAAGCCTATGCCGATAGCATTACTATATCGGGTAGTGAAGGTGGTACCGGAGCTTCTCCTGCAAGTTCAATCAAGCATGCAGGTTTACCAATGGAATTAGGGATTTCCGAAGTACAACAAACACTTGTAATAAATAACCTTCGCGACAGAGTTCGTCTGCAAACCGACGGACAAATTAAAACCGGTCGCGATGTGGTTTATGCCGGACTATTGGGAGCCGAAGAATTTGGATTTGCCACGGTAGGATTAATAGTTCTTGGTTGCATTATGATGCGTAAGTGTCACCTGAATACTTGTCCTGTAGGTGTGGCTACTCAAAATGCTGAGCTTCGTAAACGATTTATTGGTAAAGCAGATTATGTGGTTAACTATTTCAAATTTGTAGCCGAAGAAATTCGTGAAATTTTAGCAGAACTCGGGTATAAGAAATTCGACGATATTGTTGGTCGTACCGATCTGATGGAAAAGAGAAAGGACATTGATCACTGGAAAGCGAAGACAGTGGATCTTTCGCGTATTCTTTTCCGTCCAAAAGAAGTAGAAATACATCAGACACATTGCTGTGTAACTCAAAAGCATAAGATCGAGGAAGTCATGGATCACGAACTCATCAAACGCAGCAACCGTGCTATTAAGAATAAACAAAAAGTATGGATTACTAAATGCATCCAAAATACCGATCGTACCGTGGGTGCCATGCTTTCCGGTAAAATTACAGAATACCACGGAGAAGCCGGACTGCCCGATTCAACCATCAATGCAAAGTTTATTGGCTCGGCAGGGCAAAGTTTTGGCGCCTTCCTGGCCAGGGGAGTACATTTTCATCTCGAAGGCGATAGCAACGATTACCTGGGTAAGGGTTTATCTGGAGGTAGAATATCGGTAGTGCCTCCAAAGGGTTCAACCTACATACCTGAAAAGAATATTATTGTGGGTAATACACTGCTTTACGGAGCCACCGGAGGGGAAGCCTATATTCAAGGTGTGGCCGGTGAACGATTCTGTGTGCGTAATTCCGGAGCCAAAGCCGTGATTGAGGGTGTGGGTGACCACTGCTGTGAATATATGACCGGAGGAAGGACCGTTGTACTAGGTAAAACAGGAAGAAATTTTGCTGCCGGTATGAGTGGAGGAATTGCTTATGTACTTGATGTAGATAGCGATTTTGATTATTTCTGCAACAAAGGTCTTGTTGAACTGGGACCGGTGTTGGATAGAGATGATGAGGTGGAACTACAGACGCTTGTTTCGAACCATTATAATTACACCGGAAGTGCACTGGCAGAAAAAATTCTTGTAAAATGGGATGAATACCTGCCGCACTTTATAAAAGTAATTCCGTTCGAATACAAGAAGATTCTTGAAGAACAAAAACTGGAGGCCTTGCAGAGTAAAATTAAAGCAACCGAGGACGAGCCTCATTTTCAGTATTAATTGAAGTAGAACAGAGACTTAAAGTACGAAGTACAAAGAAACAACAACTTTAAACTTGGAACTTTAGACTTTTAACTTATAGATATCATGGGAAACCCAAAAGGATTCTTAGAAATAGATAGAAAAACAGCAGGCTATCGCCCTGTAAACGAGCGAGTAAAAGACTACAGCGAGGTAGAACAGGTATTGAACGAAAAAGACCGTAAGGACCAGGCTTCGCGATGCATGGATTGCGGAATTCCATTTTGTTCATGGGGATGCCCGGTAAGTAACAATATGCCAGAGTTTCAGGATGCCATTTACAAAGGCGACTGGAAAGAAGCAAATACCGTTCTTTCACAAACCAATAATTTCCCGGAAGTAACAGGGCGTGTTTGTCCAGCCCCATGCGAGCATGCATGCACGCTAAATATACATGAAGAACCTGTAACCATTCGGGAAAACGAATGTGCCACGGTTGAGAAAGCCTTCGAAATGGGTTATATCCAGCCAGAGCCTCCAAAGGTGCGCACCGGTAAAAAGGTTGCTGTGATTGGTTCCGGACCAGCTGGTTTATCATGTGCCGACCTGTTAAACAAGTGGGGACACGAAGTAACTGTTTTTGAAAAGGATGAAGAATTAGGCGGTTTGATGCGTTTCGGAATTCCTGATTTCAAACTGGATAAAGAGATCGTTGAACGTCGGATTTCAGTATTCAGGGAGGAAGGAATGAAGGTAAAAACCAATTGCCATGTTGGTGTTGATATCAAAGGGAAAGATCTTTTAAAGCAATACGATGCTGTAGTGCTGGCAATTGGTGCTATGAAACCCCGCGATTTGGAAGTCGAAGGACGCGAACTTAAAGGCGTGCATTTTGCCATGGATTTTCTTACCCAGCAAAATCGTGTAGTTGCCGGAGCCAAGGTTAAAGATAAAGATCGCATTCTTGCCAAGGGAAAAAACGTATTGGTTATTGGTGGGGGTGATACAGGATCCGACTGTGTCGGGACCTCCGTTCGTCAGGGAGCAAAATCTTTACAACAGATAGAAATTCTTCCAAAGCCTCCTGAAAAACGTGCCGAAAACAACCCATGGCCATATTGGGGCAATACGCTTCGAACATCCTCGTCACACATGGAGGGCTGTGAGCGCTCGTGGCTGGTAAATACAAAGAGGTTTATTGGCGACGAAAATGGAAATCTGACGGGAGCCGAAGTTGTTGACATCGAATGGAAAAAAGAAAATGGCCAGTTTAAAATGGTAGAAGTAAAAGGCTCTAAAAGAGTAATCAAAACCGAACTGGCGCTGCTTTCGATGGGTTTTGTTCACTGTATACACGAAGGACTTGCTGATGAGCTTGGTGTAAAATATGATAAGCGTGGCAATATAGTTATTGATGAAAAACAAGCCACTACAAAGGCAAAAGTATATGCCTGTGGTGATGCTGCAGCAGGAGCAAGTTTAGTAGTTCGTGCAATTACCTCAGGTCGCAAAACAGCGGAGAATATTCATGCCGAATTAATAAAGAAATAGGGTTATACTATACAGCATAGTTCAGACAAAAGTTTTATAAACCGGATTATCCTGCTTGGATGTCCGGTTTTTTGTTTTTAGTCCCCTATATCCGGAAAAGATTTTTTTTGCATCCTGTTATTTCTTAATTTTCATCATCATTAAAACTTAAAAACCGCTTTATGAATAGAGCTAACATAAAATTACTGAGCCTTGTGGCAATAACAATCATGTTTGTTGCATGTAATCCAACTATTAAAACGGATACTGCCACCGATATTCCCGAATGGTCGCAACAAGCTGTCTGGTATCAGATTTTCCCCGAGCGTTTTAGCAATGGTGATGATGGTAACAATCCAACAGCAGAAAATATTAAGGCTCCCGACGGCTGGGAAATTCACGATTGGACCAGCGATTGGTATGAACGCACAGAATGGGAAATAAATGCTGCTGATAATTTCTATTGGACTGTACGCAAACGGCGCTATGGAGGCGATTTACAGGGTGTAATTAACAAACTGGATTATCTGAAAGATTTAGGTATTACTGCCATTTATTTTAATCCAATTTTTGATGCCCGTACCGAACATAAATACGATGCTTCCTTTTACCACCATATCGACCGGTTTTTTGGTTCGGATCCATCAGGGGATGAGGCAATTTTTGCAAAAGAAACTCATAATGATCCAACCACCTGGGAATGGACTTCAGCCGATAAGTTATTTCTTGAATTAATTGAAGAGGCACATAAAAGAGGGATACATATCGTTATCGATGGCGTATTTAATCACACCGGTCCCGAATTTTGGGCTTTTGCCGATATTGTGAAAAACCAGGAAAAATCGGAGTACAAAGACTGGTACGATATTATTTCCTTTGATAATCCCGAAACACCCGATGTAAACGAATTTGACTTCAAAGGCTGGGCCGGTTACAAAGGGTTGCCGGAATTTAAAGAAAAAGATGGAAACATCGTTGAACCCGCGCGCAAGCACATATTTGATATCACCAGGCGATGGATGGATCCAAACGGAGATGGAGATCCTTCGGATGGTATTGATGGATGGCGCCTTGATGTCGCCTTTGATGTCGGCCATGGATTCTGGCACGAATGGACAGACCTGGTACGCTCTATAAATTCTAAGGCTTATATTACGGCAGAAATTTGGGAACGCGAACAGGCAATGGAATATATCAATGAAGATGAGTGTGATGCAGTAATGAACTATCCTTTTCTCAGAGCTGTGCACGAATTTCTTATTCGCCAGTCAATTTCGGCAGAAACATTTGATTCGGCACTTCGGGTAGTTAGAGACGCTTATCCTAAAGAAGTAAATCTGGCCATGATGAATTTAATGGGGAGTCATGATACTGAACGATTAGCAAGTATGATAGTAAACGACACCAACAAATTTAAAGCCGGTACCAAACTGGGCGAACGTAGAAATCTGGACTACAGTGTAGAGGCACCAACCAAGGCAAATATTGAAGTACAAAAGCTGGTTGCCCTGTTTCAGTATACTTATATTGGTTCTCCAATGGTTTATTATGGCGATGAATCAGGCGTTTGGGGGGCTGATGACCCGGATGACAGAAAACCGATGATCTGGCCCGAATTTGAATACGATGATGAAACGAACCATCCTTTCGGAAAGGAAGTAAAGGCTAGTAAAGTTGCATTTAATAGTCATTTACATGCATGGTATAAAAAGATTGCCGCTATCAGAAACTCAAACAAATCTTTGCAGTTGGGCGATTACAAGACGCTATATACGAACAACAAAGAAAAGATCTTTGTTTTTGAGCGCCGGTATGAGGATGAGATCGCAATTGTTGGGTTTAACAGAAGCAACGAAGCAGTTGAAGTTACAATTGAAACAGCTGAAGCAAATAAAGTCTTTAAGGAAGTTCTGCAAGGTTTGGAATATAAAATAGTGGATGGCAAAATAACCTTTAACATACGACCTGTCTCGGGCATTGTACTGGTAAATTAAGCAAAATTATTCTTGATATTATCCTGTCCTGGAAATTTGTTCCAGGGCATTGATATTGACTATCTCAAACATTCCGTTTTTATCTACAAGAATACCTTCTTCTTTAAAATCGTTTAGCACCCGGATGGCGCTCATTGTAGACATGCCGGTAAACTCGGCTAAATCACTTCGGGATAAGGTCATTTTAAATTTCCGGGTTTTAAAAACTTCTTTTGCTAAATAAAGAATGGCACCTGCCAGCCTGCCATTTAATTGCTTATTGGTTAAATCGTACAATTGTTGGTAGGAATAACTATTCGTCTCACTCAATTTTTGAATGAGCCTTGAAGAAAATTCGCCATTGTTATTAATCAGATCACGTACGATATTTATATCGATGAGGCAAAGCGTTGAGTCCTCTACAGCGGCCACCGAAAAGTCAAAAGTGCTTTTGCCAAACAAAGAAGATAATCCTATAATCTGACCTGGTGAGAAGAAGTTGATAATCACGTTTTTATGTCCGTTTGCACCTTCGATGTATTGTTTAACAAGCCCCTTTTTAATATACATAACATGCGAGGCAAAGGCACCCTGCTTGGCAATAATTTCTTTTTTCTTGAAGGTTATCTCAACTTTACCCTTATCGGCATTTTCCAGTTCGCTATTGCTTAACTTTTTAAAGCATTCCGATTTGTTCTGGCAAATAAGGCAATTAGCTGCAGTTTCGTTCTCCATTTTAGAAGTATAATCCATCAAAAATACGAATTATGGTAACATAAATCACCTAAACAATAGATTTAGATCTCATCCAATGCTTTCTTATTTATATCAAAATCGTGTTGCTTGTTTGGTCATTTTTCTGGTTTTCGGGAAAGATTGCTGGTAATATTGTCACCTCTGATAACGCATAGTTTTAAACCAATAGGAGATGTACAAACAGGCGTTTGGAAATATTATCAAGAAAGAACAACTCAAAAGTTGTGAAAGCCTATCCCATTCTGAGCTTATGCTGCTTGAAGCATCCAAGCCATTTCCCGGGTACGACGGTCAGGTTAGCAGAAAATATTACTACCTCGTGCTGGATGGTAAAAAACACCTGCCTCTTGATGCGCAAATAAGATTGATTCAGGCAATTCGCATTCAACTTTCGGTACACATCGATATTTGTGCTTCTGAAATTACCCTTTACAATAAGTTCTACCAGGCCTTCAGAATATGTTCAGGAAGCCCTAAAATAATCGACGAATTGGTTTCTCACTTCATGATTTATGGATTAAAATTTTATAAACACCAACACATAAAGCCCTTTATCAGCCAGATAAAGGTGTATAAGTATTTCGAGTTGGAAGAGATAGGTACCAAGGTATTTAAAAGCATAAATGCACCTGAATTTAAGTACATCCAGATTTCCGACAAGCTGGAGTGGGAAGAATTTGAATTGCTGGTTTCAAGCGCCAACCAGAATGATTTATTTCCGGGGTGTGATTTTGCATTGGCTTCGCTTTACAGCAAAGAAGGCATTGACGATTACATCAGGGTATTCTCCGATAAGTGTACTTCAGAGAAGGTAGAATTATTCAGAGAATTTATATATGAAATCCTTCAAAAACAACTAATAAAATAAACAATGATAAAGGTTAAAAACGGACTGGTCTTATTTATGGTGCTGCTCATTTTTTGGGTGCTGGTAAATAATTCCATTAAACCGGAAGTCTGGATACCAGGAATACTCGTTGCGATTATAATAGCACTGATAAGTGCACAACACCTTCGGGTATTTTCGGAGTTCAGGTTTAGTCTGAAAGCTGTAGCATACACATTAATTTATGTTATCATCTTTCTGAAAGAGCTTATTCTTTCCAACCTGGATGTAGCCAGGCGTGTAGTGTCGCCTAAAATGAAAATCAATCCGGGAATTGTTGAAGCCAAAACCAAACTCAAATCACCCATGGCTCGCTTGATTCTGGCCAACTCGATAACATTAACACCCGGCACATTTACGGTGGAGATAAAAGAAGACACACTCTTTATTCATTGTCTGAACATTAAAAGCGAAAATGTAGAGGAGGTAACAGATAAGGTAATTCGAAAATTTGAAAAATATCTGGAGGTAATGTATGGTTAATCTGATATTGAATAGTGCATTGATATTGGTAGCGCTGAGTATGCTGCTTGCTTTTATCCGGTTTTTAATCGGACCTGATACAGTTAACCGATTGGTTTCATTCGATGTGGTAACTATTTCTTCTATCGCACTCATAGGTTTAATCAGCTATACCTCAGGCCGGATTATCTACCTGGATATTGCCCTGGTATATGGCTTATTAAGCTTCCTGGGTATTATTATCGTGGCAAAATATCTCGAAAAAGGACTTTAAAGAACAACATTATGCAATACAATCTTGAATTGATAGGAGCCCTTATTATTCTCATCGGATCGGTATTTCTTTTCCTGGCCGCAATAGGATTATTGCGCATGCCTGATTTTTACACCCGCATTCAGGCAGGCACAAAGGCATCCACTTTAGGTACCATCCTCACATTTATCGGATTGGCCTTCCTGGTTCCGAACTGGATCGGAAAACTACTCGTGTTAATACTTTTCATCTTAATAACCAATCCAATTTCGTCGCATGTATTAGCCCGTGCAGCACATTTT
>DNTK01000449.1 GCA_003508755.1 Bacteroidales bacterium
GGCAACAAGCAAGTACTTAAATCAAACAAAATGCTTACCCGAGACCCACGTCAGGTTGAACGTAAAAAGCCGGGTCAGCCGAAAGCGAGAAAGAGATTCCAGTTCAGTAAACGTTAGAGTTTATTTGACCGGTTGTTTAGTATCCAAACTGTGGAGACTTCCGATTTACCGGAGCTACTTCATGGTTGATTTTTAGAGAATGTAAACAATAATAATATGCCAAGAACAAATTTTGATCAATTGTTAGATGCAGGTGTACACTTTGGTCACCTGAAAAGAAAGTGGAATCCACAAATGGCTCCGTATATTTTCATGGAGCGAAAAGGAATTCATATTCTCGACCTTCAAAAAACCATTGTAAAGCTCGATGAAGCTTCAAATGCGTTAAAGCAAATAGCAAAATCAGGACGTAAAGTTCTTTTTGTTGCTACCAAGAAACAAGCAAAAGACATCGTTGCCGATCGTGTAAAGCAAGTTAACATGCCCTATGTAACAGAGCGCTGGCCAGGTGGTATGCTTACCAATTTCCCAACCATTCGTAAGGCTGTTAAGAAAATGGCAACCATTGATAAAATGGCGACCGACGGAACCTTCGACAACATGTCGAAACGTGAGCGTTTACAAGTTACTCGCCAGCGTGCCAAGCTTGAAAAAAACCTGGGTAGTATTTCTGATCTTACTCGTTTGCCCGCAGCTATGTTTGTGGTTGATATTTCAAAAGAATACATTGCTGTTCGTGAAGCACAGCGCTTAAATATCCCGGAATTTGCCATGGTTGATACCAACTCGGATCCAAACATGGTGGAGTTCCCGATACCTGCAAACGACGATGCTTCAAAATCTATTTCCCTCATCGTGGATACAGTGTGCACTGCTATCCAGGAAGGATTGGAAGAAAGAAAAATGGAGCGTGAAAAAGATGCTGCAGAAAAGGAGACCGAGAAAAAAGCTCCTAAAAAAGAATCAGCAAAGAAAGCCAAAGCAGAGGTAAAAGAGCCTAAGCCAATAGAAGCTGAAGAAAAAGCACCTGCAAAAGCACCTGCAAAAGAAAAAGCTGAGCCAAAGGCAAAGGCAGATGAGTCAAAAGCTGAAGTAAAAGAAGGAAAAGCTGAAGCTGATTCTAAAGAAGAAGCAACAGAATAGTATTAACGAATTATAACACACTTAAATTAAAATGGCACAAATTACTGCTTCAGATGTAAGCAAATTAAGGAAAACTACCGGAGCCGGCATGATGGATTGTAAAAAGGCTCTTCAGGAAGCTGAAGGTGATTTTGACAAAGCGGTTGAAATTATCCGAAAAAAAGGTCAGGCAATTGCCAATAAGCGCGCCGATCGTGAAGCCAGTGAAGGTGTTGTTCTAGCTAAAACCAACGATGCTGGTACTGCGGGTTACATGATTGCTCTTAATTGTGAAACCGATTTCGTAGCTAAAAACGAAGACTTTGTAAAACTTGCAAGCTCAATTCTTGATAAAGCCATCGAAACCGACAGCGCAAGTGTGGAAGCACTAAATAAAGCAAAAATAGGCAACAAAACAGTTGCAGAGACCATAGTTGAGCAAATTGGTGTAATTGGAGAGAAAGTGGAGTTAGCATACTGCGATAAGGTAGAAGCGGCTCAGGTGATTCCGTATATTCACCATGGTAACAAGCTTGCTACCCTGGTGGGACTTTCGGCTGTGGCTCAAATTGAAGTTGGGAAAGATGTGGCTATGCAGGTAGCTGCTATGAATCCGGTTGGCGTTGATAAGGGTGATGTTCCTGCCGAAATTGTTGAAAAAGAGAGAGAAATTGGACGGGAGCAGGCAATTAAAGAAGGTAAGCCAGAAAATATCGTTGATAAAATTGCTGAAGGTAAAGTGAATAAGTTTTTTAAAGAAAGCACACTTTTAAATCAGGAATTCACAAAAGACTCGAAGAAAACAGTACGCCAGTATCTTCAGGATGCAAGCAAAGACTTAACTGTTACTTCATTCAAGCGTTTTTCACTTGTGTAGACAATTCTTAACAATATAGAAAAAGAGAACTCAATTCGGGTTCTCTTTTTTTTTGCGATCAATTAAATTCGACTAATTTCGCTTTTCCTAAACAGAAAGCTATGTATAAGTACAAAAGAATATTATTAAAACTCAGTGGCGAAGCACTTCAGGGAGAAAAGCAACATGGCATCGACGAAGTACGACTTATCGAATATGCTGAGCAAATTAAGCAACTGCTCGATAATGGTGTAGAAGTCGGTATTGTAATTGGTGGCGGCAATATTTTCCGGGGCATTTCAGGCCAGGAGGCAGGATTTGAACGGGTTCAGGGCGATTATATGGGCATGCTGGCAACGGTAATTAATGGGTTAGCCATACAGGGAGCCATTGAAAAGCTTGGTGGTAAAGCACAGGTATTTACATCTATAGAGATGTCTCCGGTAGGTGTTCGCTATTCAAAGCGTGCTGTTCTTAAAGCTTTTGAAAACGACGAAGCTGCTGTCTTTGTTTTTGGTACCGGCAATCCGTTTTTCACCACTGATTCCACTGCTGCTTTGAAAGCCGTTGAAATTGACGCCGAAGTAATTCTGAAAGGCACACGTGTTGATGGTGTATATACTGCCGATCCGGAAAAAGATCCGTCTGCCAAAAAATATAGTACACTCACCTTCGATGAGGCTTATGAAAAGGGTTTAAAAATAATGGATCTTACAGCCTTTACCATGTGCAAAGAAAACAACCTGCCCATCATTGTATTCGATATGAATACCAAAGGGAATCTTGCCAGGCTTATGGAAAACGGCGATATTGGTACCATTATTCAAAACAAATAAGAGATGCCATAGCAAAAGACATGTTTAATTAATATTTTTTCTCCTTTATTAACTGTCCTTGCTTTTCAGAGCGATTTTTTTATACATTTGTTATACGAGAACCAACGAATAACTAAATGGAAGAAGAAGTTCAATTATATCTTGACGATGCTGTAGAAAAAATGCAAAAAGCGTTAACGCACCTGGAAGAAGAATTGGGACGTGTACGCGCAGGCAAAGCTACAACAAGCTTATTGGATGGCATTACTGTGGATTATTATGGAACCATGACTCCACTCTCCCAGGTATCAAATATTAACACACCTGATGCACGCACCATTGCAGTGCAACCATGGGAAAAATCGATGATTGAACCTATTGAGAAAGCAATTATGGCTGCAAACATCGGCTTAATGCCTATTAATAACGGTGAGCTAATTCGCATCAACATTCCTGCCTTAACAGAAGAAAGGCGTAAGCAACTGGTAAAGCAAATAAAAAACATGGGTGAAAATACCCGTATCAGTATTCGAAATGCACGTCGTGATGCCAACGATGCTTTTAAAAAAATGAAAAAAGAAGGCTTGTCGGAAGATCAGGAAAAAGATGCTGAAGCACAGGTACAGGAACAAACCAACAAATACATCGAAGAAGTTGATAAGTTGCTGGAAACAAAAGAAAATGATATCATGACAATCTAAAATACTTTTCAGCCAAATAAAAGAGCACGAAGTATTTCCTTCGTGCTTTTTTTTGATAAGCTAGTCATATCCGAATTCAGACTTCTAACAATTAGTAAACATCTTCATACAGGAAATTATCATAGGGATACCGGGTAACGTGTATCTCTCTTACATGATCGTAAATAAGCTTTTTAAAGGCATCCACATTTCTCTTTTGCAATGCTGAAATAAAGATGCAAGGCAGTTCAGTCTTTGCCATCCAACTCTTCTTCAGTTCCTCCAGGGTCCGGTTTTCTTTGGTGCGCGGAGTCAAATCATCTGCATCCTTTTGGGCGAATTTATACGCATCAATTTTATTGAATACCATATAAACTGGTTTATTTGCTGCGCCAATTTCCTGCAAGGTTTGGTTGACAATATCAATTTGTTCTTCGAAACCTGAATGCGATATATCCACAACATGCAATAAGATATCTGATTCACGCACTTCATCCAGAGTTGATTTAAAAGATTCAACAAGACTGTGTGGAAGTTTTCTGATAAATCCAACGGTATCGCTCAACAGAAAGGGCAGGTTACCAATTACTACCTTTCTTACAGTGGTATCAAGAGTTGCAAACAATTTGTTCTCGGCAAACACGGACGACTTGCTCAGCAGATTCATTATGGTCGATTTACCTACATTGGTATACCCTACCAACGATACACGGATCATTTTACCCCGATTTTTCCGCTGGGTAGCCATCTGCTTATCAATTTTTGCCAATTGATCCTTCAGTTTTGCTATTTTATCGCGTATGATACGACGATCGGTTTCAATCTCAGTTTCGCCAGGTCCGCGCATACCGATACCACCTCGTTGTCTTTCAAGGTGCGTCCACATTCTTGTTAACCGGGGGAGCAAGTATTGATACTGGGCCAGTTCTACCTGGGTTTTTGCATGGGCAGTTTTTGCTCTGCCGGCAAATATATCCAGAATAAGGTTGGTTCTGTCAAGTATTCTCACCTGCAGTTCTCTTTCTATATTCCGCAATTGACTTGGGCTCAATTCGTCGTCAAAAACGACAAGCTTTATATCATGAACCTTCAGAAAACGCGAGATTTCTTCTAGTTTTCCGCTACCCACAAAGGTTTTTGGATTTGGGGCATCGATTTTTTGTGTAAATGTTTTTACAGGATCGGCTCCGGCTGTTTCTACTAAAAATGCCAATTCATCTAAGTACTCTGCTACCAGGGCATTGTCCTGATCGGCATGAATGATGCCGACTAATACTGCTTTTTCCTTTGTCTTTGCTGTTGAAATATCTGTCATTCCCTTTTCTGTAAACGGATTGCAAAGCTAGTAAAAACGATATAATATACCTTACTCAGACAGAAGTAAAACAGAATAGGAGCTTAAGGGAGGAGCTAATAAATAAGGTTTTTATTACTCCTGACGATATCTTCAAAAGCGTTTTTAAGCGGTTCGGTGCAGTCCATTAGCATCGACAGGTCATCAGGAAAGGGTAGCGGCTCAGCTTTCAGTTTTACTTTATCCTCAGGTAAAAGCGCTTCATAATCGCCAATAGCCCTTGCAGAGACATGGTTAAACACAGAAGTTCCTGATAGAGCTTCTCGTTTTTTGATTTGACGTGGAGTGGTTTGCAGAAAAACTACCTGGGCTTCAATAGTAGCCTCTTTATGCTGTTCACGCTCAATAAGAACACAAGTCAATTGCTTATATTTTGGAATTTTAATATCGTTTCCGAGAGAATCCTTCATGACATTTCCCCTGGAATCAAGAACATATTCAAAGCCATCTTCAACCCTCTTTTTCCTCTGTGTTTCTTTGCTTGAGTACTCCTCTGGAGACACAATGATATTCTGAATTTCTAGTGTAATCAAATAATCATATCGATCGGAACGGGAATTTCTGCCCACAATATAATTCACCCAATTGCTTTCAAGGCCGGAAGTATTAATGGCCAGTAGTTTATCATAAAAATCGGCCGGAAAGCGCGCATTTGTGGCATTTGAAACTTCAATCAAAACATACGTGGTTCCTAATAACTTTGCTTCATCAATTAAATTATTAATATCAGGAAAGGCACTTTCGCGGTACTTTTTTGCTTTTAAGAAACTCTGATAGGCTGAACGGTACGATTCTTTCAGCTGATCTTCCATTAATCTTTTCCCAAAAGCGTAATGGTATTCGGCAGCCTTGGTTTTCGATTCGGCTAATAACGAAGCATAATCCTTTTGGTTGTAATTGAAGGTCTTGCCTTTAATCTGAAAAGGTAAAACTTTTCGCACCTGGTTTTGTCGGCGGTCAAGTCTGGAATAGGTAAAATAAATTTGTTCCCAGTTTTCTGGTTTCCCCTCTGATTTTAGAAACTTAATACGCTCTTCATCTTGCTGGTTAGCCAGACGATATGCCTTGTCAAGCATTAATTTATCATCTGTGTCCGCGTTCCCCTTCAGCATCTTTTTAATTGATTTCTCTATAGCTTTATCGTAGTTACCCTGTTCTATGAGT
>DNTK01000256.1 GCA_003508755.1 Bacteroidales bacterium
GGTTAACTATGTGCTTGACGATTGAAAGCCCGAGTCCTGTGCCGCCCATGCTTCTTGACCTGCCCTTGTCAACCCTGTAGAAGCGTTCGAAGATTCTCGGGATGTGTTCTGCAGGTATACCTATGCCGATGTCACTGACACGTATGATGAGCCTTCCCTCAGACCTGCATACTCTGATATTTACGCTACCGCTTTCCTTGTTGTATTTTATTGCGTTATCTATGAGGTTTATCATCAATTGCTTTATCCTGTCACTATTTGCCCTGAGTTTTAATCCACATTCGATATCGCATGTAATCTTAATATTCTTTTTGCTCGCCGCTTCATTGAGTATTGGCAGTATCTGCTCCATGAGTAATTTTAAATCATGGGGTTTAATATTCTCATCAACAGTTCTGTTCTCTATTTCGGAAAGCTGCAGTATATCACTTATGAGCATATAGAGGCGTTCAGCTTCTATGTCAATTATCTGCAAAAACTTTTCGGCGACATTCTTATCCTCAAAAGCTCCGTTCCTCAAGGTTTCCACAAAGCCGCGTATTGATGTCAATGGCGTTTTAAGCTCATGTGTGACATTGGATACAAATTCAGTTCTTATTTGCTCAAGCTTTTTAATATTCGTAATATCCTGGATTGTCAGTATTGCTCCTGTGTGGCTGGCATGCTCTCCCCCTGAATTAATAGGGTTTACATGTACCTTCAAGCCCCCTGTGTTAGGATAGTTGTCGTAAATAAAATTTTGTAGTATTCTCGTAATACGAGAAGAAAAGGAGATAACTATGCCAAAAATTAACAGAACTTATCCAAAGGAGCAAAAAGAAGCAATACTCACAAAATTGTTTCCCCCAAATAATATAACCATTACAGAAATATCAGCTCAAAGCGGTATACCAAAAACAACGATATATGGCTGGAAAAAAAGAGCATTAAAAAGCAAAGAAGGCTTGAAGAACGAAAAAAGAATCGTAAATAAAATAACAGCAAATAAAAAATTTCGTGTTGTAATGGAAACATATAATATGTCAGAGTATGATATAAGCAGGTATTGCAGGGAAAATGCTTTATATAAAAGTGATGTGAAGAAATGGCGTTCTGATTTAGAATCCTCTTTTGAGAAAGAGCCTAATGCAGTAAAAGAAATTAAGGAAAAACTTACAGAGGAAAAAAAGAAAATAAAAAACCTTGAAAAGGAACTTAGCAGAAAAGAAAAAGCATTAGCAGAAGCAGCAGCCTTACTGGTACTCCAAAAAAAGTTCCAGGCGTTCATGGAGGAAAAGGAAGACTGACAAGCTTTTGTGAACGCAAAAAAATAGTGAAAATGATAACAGAAGCAAGACAAAGTGGAGCGAGGTTAAAGCAAGCGTGCAAAGTTATTGGGATTACTGACAGGACTTATCAGAGATGGTTTGTTGAAAATAATATAAAGGAGGATCAGCGACCTTTTGCAGACAGACCAAAACCTGCAAATAAATTAACAAAAGAAGAATATAATTCAGTTCTTAAAGTTACAAATTTACCTCAATACGCTGATTTACCGCCATCTCAAATAGTACCGGCACTTGCCGATAAAGGAATGTATATAGCTTCAGAATCAACAATGTACAGAATACTCAAAAATGAAAACATGCAGCATCACAGGGGCAGAAGCAAGAAACCTGCACCGCGATCAAAACCTGATACATATATAGCTTCCGATTCAAATCAGGTCTGGACATGGGATATAACTTACCTGAATACATTTGTTAGAGGACTTTATTATAAATTATATATGATTTTAGACATTTTCAGCAGAAAAATAGTAGGGTGGGAAGTGTGGCCGGAAGAAAGTGGGGAATATGCAGCTGTACTTGTCGAAAGGGCTTTTGTTGATGAAAAAATAGGAAACGCTCCTTTGGTATTGCATTCTGACAATGGTTCACCAATGAAGGCTTTAACTCTTAAAACTAAACTTGAGTCTCTAGGTATAATAAGTTCTTATTCAAGACCAAGGGTTAGCAATGACAATCCATATTCAGAAGCATTATTTAGAACATGCAAATACTGTTCAGAGTACCCAACAGAAGGTTTTGAGTCTGTTGATTCAGCAAGAGAGTGGGTAAATGGCTTTGTAGAGTGGTATAATAATAAACACTATCATAGCGGATTAAATTTTGTTACACCAAATACAAGGCATAATGGCACAGCAATTGAAATTATGAAGAAGCGTGAAATAGTTTATAATACAGCAAAGAAACTCCATCCGGAGAGATGGACAGGAAATACACGCAACTGGGAATTACCTGAAACAGTAGCTTTAAATCCTACAAGGGAAATAACGTCACATGTTAAAAACACGAGTTAGTATAATGAAAAGGAAATACTAGCTTTTATGCCGCGAAAGTCGCTTGACAATGAGTATATAGCATGTTAGGCTAACACGCCAGGCATCAACCATACTTCAAAGACCATCTCCCTGTTCAGAATGGGTGCTGCCGGTGATGCTTAAACACATGCTATAAGAGGCTCGTTGTCAAGCGAACCGTGGAATAAATGCGGATGGACTGAGGACTGAGAAAAACAGGTTGAATGAAAAAGTAAAGTCCACATTGTAAGACTAAAATCCACCCCTCCGGGAAAATTCAATTTATTTTGGTTATGGTTATAAAATTTTTGCGGTAAATTTGCTATATTTAAGGTGAATTGATACAATATGAGGGTGAAAAGCATATTTTTACTGGATTTTTACGCACAGCAAACAAACGTGTGAATTTTCACATTTTTTTGTAAGAGTAAAGTCCACCCGTTTTAACAGTGCTTATTCAGTTGCAAAGATGCCTTTCTGTCGCTGTTTTAAATCTTTAAAAGACTGGGTTTTAAGCAAATCTCATTAGCAGGGACTAATGTTGAACCCAGTTTTTTTAATAGATTTTCACCGAACATAAACTTAAAAGTATCATATGGAGTCTTATCATTCAAAACAGGTCTGCTATATGAATTAATATGATTCATCATAATGTTTATGCCATTTTGTTTTAAATTATCAAATGACGTTCCTTTAGGGAGTACTTTCCGTATTTCCTCATGATTTTTTTCAGCTGACCCCTTTTGATAAGAGGCATAAGGATCACAATAGAATAAATCTGTCCGTTTTTCTCCGCTTTTACGATTATATTCTATAGCTTTTGGGTTTGAAAATTCGCTGCCATTATCACCTAATAAAACTGGAAAAAGTTTTTTGAAAGTATCAATTCCCAGAAGCTCATTTAACATATCAAAAACAACAAGCACAGATTCAGAATCATTGGTCTCTCTTAAAA
>DNTK01000005.1 GCA_003508755.1 Bacteroidales bacterium
TCTCCGAATTCCAATTCGCGGGCGTCATTTATAGAAATCTTTTTCTGCTGAAAGAAAGGTGCAATAAATGCATCGCCGAAACCATATCTCTTCACCTCTTCAAGGGCTAAGTTTGCCTGTTTTGAGGAACTAAAATAGCCGACATAGTATTTGGTTAAGTTGCGCTCTTCAATAATCTCTGCTGAAACAGGCGACAATCCACCAAAAGCATTCATGGGAAGCTTTTTACCAAAGGCGCCCAATTGAATCCGGTATATCAGTCCGTCAGGCAATTTATCGTTGGTGGGTATTGGCTTTGTATCGCTGTAAGGTGAATTGTTCAATATTTCAAAATCGAGCAAATTGGCAGTGGGAGAAACATGGCGTTTAGACTCAGAGACTGTTACAGGGTCAACCCTGCTTAGCTCAGCGTATTGTTCCGAGGGCAGGTAAGAATATAATTTTATCCCATTTACATTTTTCTGGAGCTTTACAGGGTCTTCCACTAGCAATTTTTCTTCTACTTGTTCCTCGATAAATACATTCTCATCCTCCTCCAGTCCCTGCGCTTCTGTAAACAGCTGATCAACCCCTTCCTGCTCTGCCTTAATTTGCTTTTCAAGCACCACGACAGATGTCATCAGCACCCTACGTTCATTCTGGTCTTCAGTTTTTCTTAGCTTATTTTTTTGCACCAGTAATTCTGTTCTCAACGAATCGCATATTAGTTGCCTTGTAAGGGCTTCCCTGAGTACCTCATCATATTCCGAAGCCAGCAAATCCTGCTTCAATGGTGGAAGCTCAGGAGCCTTTATGTTTTCCTGTTCCTCCATAACATCGAAACGGGCTATGGATTTTATTTCTTCCGTTGATTTAGGAAACACAAAATCCGGAGTTTCAGTCTGCTCGATTTTATAAACCATCAGGTTTCTTCCCGATTGGTGACGGTCGGATAAAAACAAAGATGTATGATTGCTTGTATCTGGAACGTATAAAAAATCATCATATGCAGTGTTAATAGGGAACTCCAAACGTTTAGGCTCGCTAAAAGTATTGGTAATTTTATCATACCTGGCCTTGTAAATGTCATATCCCCCTAATCCACCATCACGGTCGGAACTAAAATATAGGGTCTGCGTGCGTGTGTCGAAATAGGGGTATTCTTCATTGGCAGAAGTATTTATATCATACATGTACTCGGGAAGGGTATAGTTTAAAGCTGTAATTTGCCTTATTCGGTAGATATCCTTCCCCTTCTTTCCGTTTTTCCCATAACTGGTAATAAAATAAAAATAACCATTTTTAGGATCACGGGGATGATACATCATTCCCTGGTACCCATGCTCGTGATCGGCAGTTGCCATAAAAGCATCAGGCATCAGGGCAAACTTGCCAGGTACGTGTTTCGCATACACACCTTCAATCTGATAGGTTTTAAGCTTATCTTTCGATAACATGTGTACATTGTTCACCATGTATACTTCATCACGGGCAAGATGAATGGCCAATTGAAGTGCGTTGGCATTTAGCTCGTTCTGAGATTTCCGGCTCGCAAGGTTTCGAAAATTTAACAGGGATATTTCGGCTTCATCGAACCGATAATTATAATAATAAGCTTCCGCCAGGTAAAAATGAACTTCGGGCCTGAAATTTTTCGACGCGGCCTGCTTTAACAAGAGGATGCATGTATCCGGGTTTTCGTTGGTTAGCAAATATGAAACCCCCAGGTAGTAATTATACGATAGCTCATTCGGATAAACCTGTAAAAGCTTTTCAAAAGCTGTAGCAGCCTTTTTATATTTTGCCGCATCAAACAGGTTTACTGCTTGCCTGGCAAGCTCGTCTTTTGTTTGTTCCTGAGCCCCTAAATAATTGAAAGAAATCAGCAACCCGCTGATAAGTAAAATACGTGATATACCCCAACCCGTTAACCGTTTCATAATAAGTAGTTTATTTCATTTGAAAAAATAAGAATTTATTACCCTCAAGTAAAAAAGAGTTATTCACATTTGGAGGCTCACAAAAAGTTTTACCTTTGCCAAGGTTTTTTATAAAAAATGTCTGGATATTTGTGCTTTATGCACTGAATAACAATATTTTAGATAAAAGACAAAACAATAAAACAGAATAGATTATAAACAATCATAAATTAAATTGAAATTAAATGAAAAATATTCTTAAAATTTTTGCAGCATCAGCCGTTCTTATTGGAGTTTTCTCTTGCTCATCAAACATGGGCTCAAAAGCAAAATTAGACACAAAAATGGACACCATTTCTTACATGATTGGCGTATCCATTGGTTCTAATTTTGAAACCATGCCTGCTAAAGATGAGCTGGATTTAGCCCTTATCAGAAAAGGTATGCACGACATCATGAATGGCGACACCGTATTTACAACCCAGGAACTGCAAGTTGCCTTAAATGACTTTGGCCGTGAACAGCAACAGCTGGCGGCAGAAGAGCAAATTCGTCCTGGAAAAGAATACCTCGAAGAGAATAAAGAAAAAGAAGGTGTAATGGTAACTGAAAGTGGCTTGCAATATCGCGTTATTAAAGAAGGCAATGGCGTTAAGCCGGCGGTAACCGACACAGTTGTTGCACATTATACAGGTACCTTAATCGATGGCACTGTATTCGATAGTTCAAAAGACCTTGGCGAACCTGCCAGGTTTGCCCTTAACCGTGTTATCCGCGGATGGACCGAAGGACTTCAATTAATGTCTGTTGGTTCGGTTTATGAGTTTGTTATTCCGCATGAATTGGCTTATGGTCCAAGAGGTTCTCGTTCAATTAAACCTTACCAAACACTCATTTTTGAAGTTGAGTTGATTGATATAGTTAAAGCTGAGTAGAAATCTAATTTAAGTGCAATGAATGCTCTAATCAAAACCGAAAAAGGAACATTGAAGGTTGAGTTTTACGATAAGGATGCTCCCAAAACGGTAGCTAATTTTGTAAAACTCGCAAAAGAAGGTTATTACGATGGACTTCACTTTCATCGGGTTATCCCTGATTTTGTTATTCAGGGTGGATGCCCGTATTCAAAGGATCTATCTGATCCACGCGTAGGGACAGGCGGACCCGGGTATGCAATTGATTGCGAACTGGATGGAGACAACCAATATCATGATCGCGGGGTGTTATCGATGGCACATGCCGGTAGAAACACGGGTGGCTCGCAATTCTTTATTTGCCATAGCCGCACCAATACTGCCCACCTTGATAGAAACCATACCTGCTTTGGAAAGGTTGTTGAAGGTGTTGATCTTGTGGATGCGATTCAGCAGGGCGATTTAATTGAAAAAATCGAAATTGTCGAAAAGTAGATGAAATTTCTTCATATTACAAAGAGGTCTGAAAATTCAGGCCTCTTTTTTTGTTTGGTTAAAAAGCGTTAAAGGTCCTTGCCGCTGATAAAAATGAATTACATTTGGGAAATCATTGTTGCTGCAGGTAAGTAACAATAATTTATAAACATATTAATCAAAAGGAACAGAAACTGTCTGTACCCTTAAATACTAGTCAGATGAAAAACTTAGTCAGAATTATTTTTGCCATTGCACTTATTTCCATACCTGCTGTTTCGCAGGCCCAAAAAGGGAAAAAGCTAAAACTGGAATCAAAATCCGATACAGCAAGCTATATGCTGGGCGTTACCATTGGTTCAAACATTGCCGAGATGCCCAGTAAAAATGAAATTGATATTGACTTACTAAAAAGAGGAATTGAAGATATTATGAAAAGCGATACGGTATTTGACATGATGCAAATACAGGCTTTTCTATCGGTTTATATGCAGAAGCAGAAAGATATTGCCAACCAGGAATTATCGAAGGAACAAGTTAAGTTCTTAGAAGAAAACAAAACAAAAGAAGGTGTAAAAGTTACCGAGAGTGGTCTTCAATACGAAGTAATTAAGGAAGGAGAAGGCCCGAAACCGCTTGATACGGATAAGGTAAAAGTCCACTATAAAGGTAGCCTGATTGATGGTACTGTTTTCGATAGTTCATACGACCGGGAAACACCCACCGAATTTGGTTTAGGCCAGGTCATACCGGGCTGGACAGAAGGGCTGCAATTAATGACACCCGGCTCTGTCTACAAACTTTATATTCCGCACGAACTAGGCTACGGCTCACGTGGTGCAGGAGGTGTAATTCCGCCCTATGCCACCTTGATTTTTGAGATTGAATTACTGGAAATACTACCTGCAGAATAATTTTTAATACAAAAATAAAAGCGCACAAGTACTTAGGGGTAAAAGTCTGAACCCTTCTGTATTTGTGCGCTTTTGGGTCATAGTACTTCAATAAGAATAAAACCCAATCATTCGAATTATATGCTCTGTGCATACAGGGCAAAATTTACCATAGGTTGATGTTTTCATAGCACAATCGCGGGCAGGACGATAGACATCTTTAGCCTGATAACTTGCTCCCTCAAAAACTCCTATTACATTGTCATATTGACTTTTATCCGGCGTAGGCACCGGGATTGAATCATGTACCAGGCTGGCCCATTTCCCAGCAAAGTCTACAAGTGTGGTAATATTTGGTTCGACCGGCTCTAAATCGGTTCGCACAAAATCTTCATAGGCAACTTCAGACGAGAAATATTCGTCGGCAAGGCCTGCAAAACCATGACCAAATTCATGAATAAATAAAAAAGCTGCTCTTTCATTGTCGGAAGTAAAGATGTTGTAAAAATTATAGATACCGCCACCTCCATATTTTTCTGAATTTATCAGAACGCACAACTGATCAATGGGGACACCTGAAAGATAATCGTATACTTTCGTCAGATCCGGAACCGACATATACCTTTCAATACCAAAGGTATAAAAGGTCGCATCCAACCAGGTGCTTTTCCAGATGGAATCGCCGGGAATGTCTACCCCCTGCTCTTCTGAAGCAAGAAATACTGCATGAACATTAATTTTATTCTGGTATAATGAATAGGGTTCCCAGCGAAACAAGTTATCCCTAAAACGCTCAACATCCCCAATAAACTTGTCCTTTTGATCGGATGTATAACCTTCCGATACAAAAACAATATCAAGCGCTTTATGGGAAGGGTAATGACCGTGTACTGTCTGATATTCTTGGTTTTTAGATGGGTCTGAAGTAACCGGAAAGACGGCAGGATCCAATTCAGTTTTGAAAAAGGGTTGAAATACCAGATTACTATCGCGAGCATGGATAATAATCTTCACTTTATTTTTTGGACGGGGGAACAAAACGCATTCACGAAACTTTTTCACTGTGGTTTTGGCCTCGGCAATGGTTTGCCACTCCTGAAATAAATTGGAATAGCCTCGTGAATAAATCAATTTATTCGAATAAAAATCATACCCCTCCAACATCACCCTGCCATAACTGAAAGTATCGACAAGGTTTGCTTTACTGCCACCCCACACCCCCTCCAAAATATATGAGTGCTCGAGTATTTCCTGGTATGCGCTATTACCCTGAATGGTGTAATTCATGCGTATTCTACCATCAGAAAAGTACGTGTTGTAATCGTTTGCCTGCAGAAGCAGCACGAAAAACAGAACCGGAAACAAAAGCAATCGTTTTTTCACCATAACTTGTGTGTTATTTATTTATTTTTGTTCAGTGCCAATCTACTAATTTAATTAATCTGCATGGAAACTGAATTACTTCTTGATTTAAATTCGTTGCTTTCGAAAACTGGGATTCCAGAACAATATTTAAAATTTTTAAACATTGGAATAGGACTAATTGTCATTTTTCTGCTTGCTTGGCTTACTGAAGTTATTACCCGGAAAGTAGTATTACGTGCCTTAAAATCAGTCGCAAAGAGAACCTCTACCAATTGGGACGATATCCTGCTCGAAAAAAAAGTATTTAACCGGCTTGCTCACATTGTCCCTGCTTTAATTATCTATTCATCCATTGGTGTGGTGCTGCGCGAATACGAAAATGCAGTTTTAATTATCAGGGCTATTTTAAAGATCTACATGATTGTGATGGTGCTGTTGGCAATCGATTCCTTTATTAATTCGCTGCACCAGATATATAAAACACTAAAGGTTTCAAAAGACCGTGATATCAAAGGATATATTCAGGTTGTAAAAATAATTGTTTACTTCCTGGCCATAATATTAATTCTATCGATAATCTTGAACCGAAAGCCCGGAGCTCTCTTTGCCGGTCTTGGTGCTATGGCGGCTGTGCTGCTATTGATTTTTAAGGATACCATTCTGGGGTTTGTTGCAAGTATTCAACTTTCGGCCAACAACATGGTAAAAATAGGCGACTGGATTAGCATGCCCAGTCATGGTGCCGATGGCGATGTGATTGAAGTAACCTTAAATACGGTAAAAGTTCAGAACTGGGATAAAACCATCAGCACCATCCCTACTTATGCATTGGTATCGGAGTCGTTTAGCAACTGGCGCGGCATGGAGGAATCAGGAGGCAGAAGGATAAAACGACACATTAACATCGATATGAAAAGTGTGACCTTTTGCACACCTGAGATGATCGAGAAGTTTAAAAAGATTCAGTACCTCAAAGGACATATAGAAAAGCGCCAGGCCGAGATTGAAGAATATAACCGGAAAAATAACATTGACGACTCCATTTCGGTAAATGGACGTCGAATGACTAACTTTGGAACATTCAGGTATTACCTGGAAGAATACCTTAAAAACCACCCCAAAACACATAACAACATGACCATGCTTGTGCGGCATCTGCAACCAACAGAAAAAGGCATTCCCATTGAAGTGTATGTATTTAGTAACGACCAGGCCTGGGCCAATTATGAAGCAATACAATCTGATATTTTTGACCATATTTTGGCCGTTATCCCGGAATTTGAATTACGTGTATTTCAAAATCCAACCGGAGACGATTTTAAGTACTTAACCAAATAAAAAAGCGTAAATCTTTTTTCCAGACTAATAACATGTCAGCGTGGATACTGATCTGTTTTTTATTTCATCATACATTCTTATCAAATGCAATCGTGTTTTTTTCCATAATTCTAAAATACCTTTGAAGGCTTTCGATAATTTGAAAGATTGGAATAAAATCTATTATTTATATATTTATTCTTAAATCTGCATTAAACAAATTGAGAGCATATCAAACATATTATTTCCTGCGCTTTACTTTCATTTGTATTCTTTTGTTGCAGTTCAATTACTCGGGGACTTCACAGGTTGTTAAAGATAAGCACATATTAAAAATTAACACAACCCAGGGATTATCCCACAACATCATTTATGATATCGTGCAGGATAAAAATGGTTTTATCTGGATTGCAACCCAGGATGGACTTAATAAATTTGATGGGTATGAATTCAGAAAATTCAGGTTTAATGCGAATGATTCCAACAGTATATCCGGGAACTATATAAAAAGCCTCTTTGTTGATAAATCTGACAGGTTGTGGATTTCATCGAGGTATGGACTCAACCTGTTTGATCAGCACACTGAGCAATTTATTCATTTTACATTGCAAGATGATCACGAGCTGGATATTACAAAAGTAACTTCCTCGTCCGATGGTGGGTTATGGGTATCAAACTATGCCGGTGGATTCCATTATTTCGATATCGAGACACGTCAATATACCTCTTTTAATACCGCAAATCTCCCGATTGGCAGCAATTTTGTGATGACTATAATTGAAGACAGCTATAATTTTGTCTGGATTGGTACCGAAGATTATGGGGTACAGGTTTTCAAAAATCATGATGGTGAATTAATCCCTGCTATAAAACTCAATAATCGACTGGACAACCTGAATATTTCCCGAACGGAGGTTTTATTTGAAGATATAAACAGTAACATCTGGATTGGCACCCGAATGGGAATTGTATTTTATAACCGCTTATTGGATGAGCTGTTTTTAATTAAAAGCACACAATCTCTATATGGTTTAAGCGGTAATATTATATTGGATATTTCGCAGGATTATGAGGGAAATATTCTAATTGGTACGCAGGAAGGAGGCCTTGATATACTTTCGCGCGATCAAATTAAGGCCAATAATCCTGAATCATTTCAATTCAGGAAAATCAGTTTTGGCTCTGAAGATTATCAGCTATCCTATCGGTCAGTTCAGAGCATTTTTGAGGATCGGGATAAAAACCTATGGCTGGGAACCTTTGGGAATGGAATCAATTTAATACCACATGAGCAGCCAAGATTCCGCAGGATAAAGCATAATCCTCAAAATCCCTCGTCCATAAATTTTAACAAAGTCTGGGGTATTTGTGAAGACCAAAAGGGAAATCTATGGATTGGTACCGACGGACAGGGATTGAATAAATATGATTTTTCTACCGGAGTTGCAAAACACTACAAATGTGGAAATGAGTTAGGTAGTTTAAGTGATGATGCTGTTTTGAGTGCCCTCTGCGACTCGAAGGGAAGACTATGGTTCGGGACTTATGCCGGCGGTTTAAACCTTTATGTGGCAGCTACCGATAATTTTCAGGTATTTGATTTGGCTTCAATAGATGCAGTGGGGACAAATGATATTCGGTGTATTTATGAATCGAAAAGCGGATTGATCTGGCTGGGCACGAATGGTGGTGGTCTCATTAAACTAAATCCGGATAATCTTACCTTCGAATCCATACTTCCAGAAGCTGATGGAATCGGAGCCTTTGACATAAGGTCCATAGCTGAGGACAAGGAAGGAGGTCTTTGGCTTGGAACATATGGCGTTGGTTTGTTTTATTATCATCCTGAGAGAAAAATTGTTAAACACTTTAAGTACGACAGAATCAATGGTGGCAGGTTAAAATGTAATATCATCTATTCGCTCCTTTACGATCAGGACTCTGAAAAGCTATGGATTGGTGGCAGTCAGAGTGGTGGGTTGAACCTTTTAGACCTAAAAAAATATCTCTTCTCTGTTTATGATGAAAAATATGGACTAACAAATCTTAACATTCATGGCATTGAAAAAGATGGCCAGGGCAGAATTTGGGTATCCACCAATGGGGGAATTTCGGTGTTTGACCCCGAAACTGAGAAATTCTCTAATTACGACAAGCTGGATGGTGTTCAAAGCAAAGAATTTGCTGATGGTTCAGTATTAAAAAGCAAAATTCACAACATCATTTGTTTTGGAGGCAGCGATGGATTAAATTATTTCTGGCCAGAGCAAATCATCGATTCAAATGAAGATATACCTCTGCTGATTACTGGTTTCAATATTCACAATAAATCTACTACAATTAATAACCAGGAAAAAGGAAAGACGGAATTAGCTGCCATGGATTGGAAAGATGACCAGGTTATTCTGCATCATAAAGAAAACAATTTTACTATTGAATTTGCCGGGTTGTACTATTCGAATCCGCAAAAAATAAAATACCAATACATGCTTGAAGGCACCGATGCCGACTGGAATAACCTTGGAACACAGCGTTCTGTAACTTTCAGGGATCTCAGGGCAGGCGATTATTCCTTTAAGGTGAGGGCTTCGAACGGAGATGGCATTTGGCCCCAATCCTCCAAATCATTAGATATTGTGGTTTATCCTCCCCCCTGGAAAAGCTGGTGGGCAATAACCCTCTATTCAATATTGGCTTTAGGTCTTGTGACCTGGATTTATTTTTACAACCTGAAAGAAGCAAAAATCAGGCATAACCTGGTACTTGAGAAAAAGCTAAGGGCGCAGGAGCATGATTTGCATGAAGAACGCATCCGCTTTTTTACCAACATCTCCCATGAGCTAAGGACTCCATTAATGCTGTTATTGAATCCGCTTGAAGATCTGGTTTTAAAGGAAAGTCCGCATACCTCGCGAGGAAAGATTTTTAATACCATGTATCGAAGTGCCAATAAGCTGCTGAATCTCATTAATACTTTATTAGAGTTTAGAAAAACTGAGACAGGGAAACTTAAACTAAGCATAAGTAAGGGTAACATGGCTTCCTTTGTCGAAGAAATCTGCATTGCATTCCAGGAACTGGCATCCAAAAAGAATATAACTCTTGATTTTAGGAGCGAAATAAATGATACGGAATACTGGTTTGATTCTGAGAAGCTGGAAATGATATTGAACAACCTGCTTACCAATGCCATAAAGAATACACCTGCAGGAGGAAGTGTTAAGGTTTCCCTTTTATTAACAGAAGATACAGACACCCAAAAAAGTGTCATGGAAATTAGCATTAAAGATACGGGTGTAGGGATTCCCGCTGAGCACATTGAGAAAATATTTGATCGCTTCTACCAGGTTAAAGGGGCAAGCGTGGATACTGGAACAGGTATAGGACTGGCACTTACAAAAAGACTTATTGCCTTGCACAAAGGAAAAATTACAGTTAAAAGTAAGGTCCAGGAAGGTACAGAGTTTATTATTGAACTACCACAGGGAAAAGAAAATTATACAGATGAGGAAATAACCAGTAAAACAACTAAAAACAATATTAGCAGTACCATTCAGGAATTAGAAGATTCTGACACCAATTACAGTGATGCCTTATCAAAAGTGGTTTCCCTTTCCGAAGAAAAACAGAAGATTCTTGTTGTTGAAGATAATGCCGAGATACGTAACTATTTAACCGATTTGCTTCATAAACATTTCATCGTAACCGAAGCTCAGGATGGAGAACAGGGCTTGAAAATAGCGCGCAAGGAACATCCTGACTTGATTCTAAGTGATATTATGATGCCCAATATGAATGGTGTTGATTTTTGTAAAACAGTGAAGGGAGAATTTCAGACGAGTCATATTCCGGTAATCCTTATCACAGCTAACCAAACACATAAAATACATATTGACAGTCTTGAAGTGGGAGCAGATGCTTATCTGACAAAACCCTTTAAGCCGGATGTGTTAATTACCCGTATTTACAACCTATTAAAATCAAGAAAGAAACTAAAAGAGTATTATCTGAATAAGTTTAATGGTAAAACTAATGGACAGGAAACATCGCTTACCAAAGATGAGGAATTTCTTTTGGCCGTGAAGCGGATACTCAATGAAAATATGGTAAACACCGATTTTTCTATTACTACCCTTCACGAAGAGCTTGGGATGAGTCGAACAGTCTTTTACAATAAAATTAAATCACTGACAAGTCTCACACCCATTGACCTTGTCCGCCAAATCCGTTTAAAAAGGGCAGCTGAATTATTGGTAACCGGAAAATATAAAGTGTATGAGGTGATGTTCCAGGTTGGTTTTAGCGATGAAAAACATTTTCGCCACTTATTTAAAAAGCAGTTTAACATGACTCCGACTCAATACATTAGCTATGAGTCTTAGACATACTCCCTTTAAAACAGGTACATGATCGGCCTAAAAATCCAGTATGATGGTTACAACCGATCGGGCAGGAATAGTGATAACTTCATCTGCATTTGATATATCAGCAAACCGGAGGTTATCTGCCGATTTTGCGCTTGTGATGTAGCTTTTAACTGACTTTGGTATTCGGTTGTCAATGGTTTTTACCTTTACAGGGTAATTTACCGTTTCGGAATAATTAACCAGTACAAAAATACCTTGCGACTGGTCCTCCGGGGCATATCCAGATACCATTAATCCGCTATACACCGATTCATTTAGATTGTTATCGGAACGTATTACGTTATACCGGCCCATGCCTGGTCGGATAAAACGGCTGAAATTGCCCATGGCCCAGAGCAATTTTGAATCTGTAAGGTTACCATTTGTTTTATTCTTATCAATGTATACCAGCCCGTCTTTGTAATCATATGGACTTACAGCCAGCCACCAGTACCAAGTTGAAGAATTTGCAACGGTGAGGTCATAATGCATCAACCGGGCAAGGTACAAGGCAGAATTGATTCCAAGATCGCGCCCATTTCCATTTATCTCATCATTTCCCTCTAATATGCAATATTCCGATTGCCAGAATTCAAGGTTAGGATCAACGGCAAGTATACCATTGGCAAGCTGTTGCCTTTGGTCAATCATGTTGTCGGGAGGGTATGTGGAATAGTAACTGTGACCGCTAATTTTATGTGCTACATTAGGTAGATCGCCTATATAGTTATCTGAATCGGTTGAGAAAAACTCAAAAGCCTGATTGCCTCGTTCCGGCTTATCGCCATATTGATAGATATAACTAATGTGGGCCGCATCGGCCAATTCAATTTTAGTATCCAACCCCTTATTTATCAATTGCGATGACAACCTCTTGGTAACATCAGCAATTTCAGAATTCGTATACGGGCTACCCTCCTGTCCTTTATTATCCCAATCCCATTGAGGCTCATTAACAGGGCTTACATAATCAATTCCAACCTGTTCCCTTGTTTCCACTTCATCAATAACGGTTGCAAGGAATTGAGCAAAGGCGCTATAATTTTCACCTGATAGGTTGGTTGAATTACCTCCACCGGACCAGGCCTTGCCATTTTTTGTATAATGTACCGGCGGACTGTTCACAAAAGCAGTAATATGATTTACACCATAAGCAGTTGCACTTTTCAGGAACCATCGCTGCCCCGCCTGCTTCGACCAGTTATAAGTACCATCAGGGTTAAGGAAACATTCTGCCCTTCTCCATTCATCACCAATTTCACTGGCGACGCCCTGTTCTGCACTGCCGCCGCCTATGTTAAACCTCCAGCCTGATAAGCCGATCCCTTTTGGATTTTGGTTTTCGTCTGTATCTGTGCTAAAAAGTAATTCAGCAATCTGCTCCCGCTTCTCCAGTGGCCAGTTTTTACCCACAAACTGAATACTCCACGCATCGGAAGCACCAAATGATTGTATCTGCTGTTTTTTATCGTTCAGGTTTAAAGACAAGCTGATATAATTATCGGAAGTATTATTGTTGCCCCCATTTTCTTTCTCACAAGCATGTGCCAGTAACAAAAAACTGATTATTAGCCCTAAAATTTTCATTCTCTGTAGTAAATAATTCATTCTGAAAGTCCTCCCCAATGATCAGTAATTTGTTACTTCCTGTAGTTGTATTTCTCAATCAGTGAATTCATAGCTCCACTGCTCACCGGGTAAATTATAAAAGAATATTGATATTTCGTATCTAAAAGTTTGTATTTATCATGGGTATGATACCCCCAGGTGTTATCACCACCAACCCCCATTTGCAGGTAATCGATGTGCCATTCCGTGTAATCTTTAGTCGGAACATCTTTCGAATGACGCAGGTTATTTCCCAGGTCTTCAAGTTTATAATGATAGGCTCCTCCACTCAACAGTTGCGAGCCGGTTACGGCGAGACCCACACCGGAATCATTGTATAAGGCCATAAACCTGATATCTGTTTTGTTTCCATTTTCCTGCGGAAATATGTATGGCGTGTGCTGTTCAAGAACACTACCTGAATACCATCCAACGGATGCACTGGTAAACCGGTCTATGTAGTTTTCATGGGGTCCTCTTCCAAACCAGGAAAATTTATTATAGTTTCCAGGAAGAGAAACACGCAAACCAAAACGTGGCATCTCAGGCAAACTATCACTTACAGTGTTAAATGATGCTTCTACCCTAACTGAACCATCCGTATGCACTGTATAGTGTAAAGTATAGTCTGCATTTAATTCGGGGTATTTAAATTGGGTCTTTACCGATATAGAACCATTTTTTTGGTTCTGAACCTCGACAACCGTGTTTTCCTGTCTCGGTTGTTGCCAAACTTTACAGCGCTCATGATGGCCATTTCCCCTGTCGTTGTTGGTGGGAACACGCCAGAAATTGGGTCTAAGAGGCTCTTTAAACAGTTCATTACTTCGGTAGTTGTACTCCGAGAGAAGCCCGGTTTCCTTGCTGATAGCTATCCTGAATTCAAGACCTGTAACGAAATAGAAATCCTCGTTTTCCTGCAAATCAAGAGGCCCGGAAGCTTCGGGAGTTTGTTTTCTTTTATCCTCCTCCTTCAGAAAAATAAATTGCTCTTTAGCTACTTCATAATTTGCACTAATAGCGTGTGATGCTTTTCGGGTAGTAGCAGAAAAATTAATCAAGTACTCCTTCCCCTTTTCAAAATCTATTTCATTAAATGGGATGGAAAAACTTTTTTCCTCTCCTGCAGCAACCGCTTTCTTGAATTCCACAATTCCTTCCTTCAGAATTACATTATCTGTTACTATTTGATATTGGATATTGAAATCGGAAGAGGAGGTAAAGTGATATTTGTTCTTCAGTGAATATTTACCAGCCTCGATATCGATGGCCTTAATATCAAAATACTCATACACTTTCTTCACTTCATAAAGTCCGGGCTTGGGTGATTTATCAGAAAATACCAGGCCGTTGGCACAAAAATCCTCGTCGGAAGGTACATGAGCAGGGCCAAAATCACCTCCATACGCCCAATAGGTTTTTCCATCAGGTGTAGTCTGTTTTAAACCCTGGTCAACCCAGTCCCAGATAAAACCACCCTGCAGTGGCCGTTCAGATTCGATTACATCCCAATAGTCCTGCAGGTTGCCGGTACTGTTGCCCATGGCATGCGCATATTCGCACATAATATAAGGTCTGCCATCGTTCATCTTAACAAATTCAAGCATGGATTCGATTTTGGGGTACATGGGACAAACTATATCCGTGTAATCTTCTGTCCATGCCTGCTCATACTGCACAGGTCGGGTATCATCATTTTCTTTTATCCATTTGGCATTTGCTCTGAAATTCACTCCTGATCCCGCCTCATTTCCCAGCGACCAGATTACGATGGAAGGGTGATTCTTGTCTCTTTCCACCATACGTTGGGTGCGATCCAGGTGAGCCTTTCCCCACAATGGATTATTGCCCAGTGTTTTATCCAGGCTATATCCATGATTCCAAAGCGAACCCATTTCGTGCGATTCTATATTGGCTTCGTCGACAACATAGAGTCCGTATTTATTGCATAGCTGATAAAACCGGGGATCGGTGGGATAATGACTGGTTCGTACTGCATTAATATTGAACTGCTTCATCAGTTTAATATCCGTTATCATGTCCTCAACAGAGACCACGTGTCCCTCCACATCATCATGTTCATGACGGTTAACACCTTTTAGGTATACCGGCTTACCGTTGATGCAGAAAAGTCCGTCTTTTATTTCACTGGTGCGAAAACCGACATCGTGACTAAGAGCCTGTAGTACGTCACCCTTAGGATTTTTTAAGGTGATAAGAAGCTTGTATAAATTAGGTTTTTCAGCACTCCATTTTCTGGGAGATTTAATTGTTTTTTGAAAGTTTATTGCATTTTCAACCGTCCTTTCTTCTTTTTTATAGATGGAATTCCCGTTGTCATCAATAAGGTTAATTTCAATGGATAAATTTTTATCAATTTCGTTTTCTCCACCCAGCTTTACCGTCAATTTAAAGTCTCCGTCTTTATAGTTTTCGGTAAGATTGGATTTGATGCGGTAATCCCAGATATGAACGCTTGGCAGGGCATACAAAAAAACATCGCGTTCAATACCACTGAGCCGCCACATATCCTGGTCTTCAAGGTAGCTGCCATCGCACCAGCGATATACCTCTACCGCCAGCTCATTGGAACCTTCCGAGAGGAATTTGTTGATGTGAAATTCAGCAGGTGTTTTACTTCCCTGGCTGTATCCTACTTTTTCGCCATTAATCCAGAGATACATGGCTGAATTTACTGCCCCAAAATGAAGGATAATGTCTTTTCCTTTCCATGTATCAGGAATGGTAAATTTGGTTTTATATGAACCCACCGGATTATATTCATCCTGGATAAAGGGCGGATTTTTTCTGAACGGGTACTTTACGTTGGTATATATAGGTACACCAATGCCCTGCATCTGCCAGTCTGAAGGGACTTTAATATCATGCCAGTCTGAAATATCATATTCAGTTTGATAGAAATCCACGGGTCTGCTGTCGGGATTTGGGGCCCAGTGAAATTTCCACAATCCGTTAAGGCTCCTAAAGAATTCTGATTTTTCCCATACATCGATTAATGCAGCCTCTTCGGAATGATAGGGTATGGAGAATGTGTGGGGAGGCAGTTTGTTTATTCCTGTAATTTCAGGGTTTTCCCAATCTTTCACCTGGCTTAGTATTGTAGTTCCGATTAAAATAAATACGAATAAACTAATGTTCCTGATCATGCGCAAAAATTAAATAAAACAGAGTATGTGCCGGTAAAAACCGACACATACCTTCACACCTTTAACTTTGAATTAATGACTAACTAACAGTTTAGCAGCGAATTTGCCATTATCACCCTGGATGATGACATTATATAGTCCCGCATTTAAATTGTGAGTTTCAATACTTACAGAGTTTTCGTAAACATTGCTTCGTTCTAAAACAACTCTTCCAGAGATATCATAGAGCTTCACGGAATGGATTGTAAATTCTTCAGATTCAACTGTCAGCAATGTGTTTACCGGATTCGGAAAGATAGTAAACATCGATTGTTCGGTTTGATTGATTCCGGTTTCGGAGCGTTCTTCGCAGGTGCCGAATACATAGGCCATTAAGATGGTATCGTTATCTTCGATTTGCACCATTCGCTGATTATTATCTCCGTCTTTACAGTCACCGGTAATTACTTCTTCACCACTCCAGTAGTCCTGTGCTCCATTCACAAATGAAAATGGGTAGCTGGTGTGCAAGGGTAATGCAACCAAGGCCTCCCAAATACCATCTTCATCGGCATCTGTCATGGCGGTCCATATCCATGGATCCTTAATTACTATCTGAACACCATCGCCTGATACGCTTTCATCCTTCATATCTACCCGGAACGTAACATTTACGGTTTCAACCTCAGGGCAGGCACCAAAAGCTACTGTTTCAAGAGTCGAATCGCTATCGGCCAGTTCAAGTCTGCGTTCTGGTGCAGAGGCTGTACCGAAATTGCATTCCTCGGGAACCGACTCTTCGCCATCCCAATAATCCTGGGCTCCGTTCACAAATGTATAGGGATATGTTGAATTGATATTTAAGGGAACAGTTGCCTGCCAGATTCCGTCTCCCTGATCCACTAATGGGGTCCAGATCCAGGGTCCTTTAATCACTAGTTGAACACCATCACCTGAAACTGTTTCAGCACTCATATCCACGCTGAATGTTACATTCACTTTACCGGCAGGTTGATCGGTACAGCTGCCAAATGCGACAAGATCCAGAACGGTATCAGCGTCTGCAACGGTTATTTGTCGTTCAGGGGCACTGGGGGTACCTGCATTACAATCATCCGGTAATTTCTCTTCTCCTGCTCAGTTATCCTGACCGCCATTAACAAAGGTATAAGCGTAGGTTGCATCGGCCGGAATGGTTTGTACACCGTTCCAGATGTTGTCAGCACCTTCAGTAAGGGCAGTCCAGATCCAGAGGGTTTTATTTACAACCATTACATCGCTGGCTGATTCACCAGTCATATCAACGGAGTAGGTTATATCAATCATTACAACAGGGGTTTCGGAACAGCTGCCATAGGCAAAGGCTGGAAGCAGGGTATAACCACCCTCTAAAATAACCTGTCTGTTTCCACCGCCGTTGTCGCATTCGCCAGGAATTGTTTCTTCTGCATAATCGTTATCTGGATCAGCTCCTGTCTGGTAAGCAAAGCGGTAATTGAGTGTAGCCCCCCATGTAGTATCCAGGGTAAAGATGTATACCCCATCACCGTCCTCATCAACCATATCGTACCATTCTGTCCAATCGTCAAACAGCACCCATACAGCACCATCGGTATATAAATCAGAAACACCATTGAGATCGACTCTGAATGTTACCAGGGTATCACCCATACAGTTCGCGTACATGGTTGTCGGTAGGTTGGTATCTGCATCCGGAATCATCATTTCACGGAAACCATCTCCGTTGTCACAGCCACCCGGAACAGTTTCTTCAACGTAATCAGCATTTGGATCAGCACCAGTCTGGTAGGAAAAACGGTAAGGTAAGGTTGTACCAGCCTCTTTTTCGATGGTAACTGCGTAAATGCTATCACCATCGGCATCTGTTAATTCATAATATTCGCTCCATCCGGCATCCATTAATACCCAAACTGCACCGTCGGTATAAAGGTCAGATGTTCCTTGCATATCGATACTAAGTGTAACATCTACCACAGCTCCGGGAGGTGTTTCAGAACAGCTGCCATACGCGTAAGCAGGTTGTACAGTATATCC
>DNTK01000299.1 GCA_003508755.1 Bacteroidales bacterium
TGGCAGCTTCGTCCGACTCACACGAAATACAGAAAAAGTCTATTGTATTGCCGGCCAAAGTATATTTGGCGGTAACAACATCTGTAAAGAAACTATAACCCAAAAAGTTTGCGGGAATGTATTTTGAGGAATGGGCTAGCTGATTTTTTAATGGAAGCAAACTCAATTCATCGGGTATTTCAGGATTTTCGGATAGATTTGTGGCAATTAAACGGGCTATGCTATTTATCGCCTCCAGGGTTTCACTCGCACTATGGTGAGATAATACTTTAACATAATATTTATCGACATAAAACACGGTTATTGAAGGAGCCATATAGGCCTCAATTCCGAGGGTAATAAATTCCCCATCAGCAGGTCGTTCAAAAGCATAAATTCCAAATGCATTGATTGGATTAGTGTGGTGGTATATTTCAGCCTTTATATACTGATCGTCAGATTTAGCGTATTCCAGTAACTCAAGTTTTTCAAAACTATATGTGAGGTAATAATCGGCAGCCCCATTAATATATTCCCATAGTGTTTCTGTGTTATAAGTTTTGATCTCACCCTTCTGCCATCCTTCTATATCCGGGAAAACAGGAGATGCAAGTGTGGATAAACTGATAAAAACAAAGAGCAGCATAGCCATCGAGTGTAGTACTTTCATGCATATAAATTTATGTTAGAAACTCAGAGGGGATTCTTTTAAGTCTGTTAATATCGTTGATTTTCTCAGCAATATTAAAACCTTTAACACAGCGTGCTTTGCAGGTATTGCAATTTTGACAAGGGTTATCATTCAGTGCTAAACTTTCGACAAGCGCTTTTGCTTTTTGTGTTTCGCCATAGCCGTATGAGTACATATATGCCCGCATCAATCCGGGAATAGGTAGCTTTTTGGTGCAGTTTTTAACACAGTTGCTGCAAGCATTGCAAAACAATCCTTCCAGTTCTGATGCAAAAGCAAGATCGTTCTTTTCCTGCTCATTAAATTCAAGTTCCTGCAATACAGAGGCATTGTTCATCAATTGCTCAAGGTTTACCATGCTTGGAATTGTTGTATGTATGTTTTCGTCTTGCAATACCCATTTTAACGCAGCTGTATAATTTACAGGAACAAGCTTTTCTTTGTCCATATAGCCCCCGGCCATGACTTTCATTCCGACGATGCCAATACCTTTAGAAGCTGCTTCAGCAATTTTTTCCTTCAGTTGAGCAGAATGTTCCTGCTTAAAATTAACAGATGTAAGTACAACCTCATACACACCACTGTCGATGGCTGCCTGAATGACTTCAGGTTCGTTGCTGTGGGTCGAAACCCCAAGGTGTTTTGCTTTTCCTAGCTTTTTAGCCATTTTAAGGGCTTCAAGCATTTCAGCATCCAGTGTACTCTTTCGATTATTCTTTGCATGTAAATAAAGAATATCGACATAGTCCATTTGTAAGCGTTCAAGGCTGGTATCCAATGTCTCCATAAATTTTTCCTTTGAATTCATGGTTTTTACTTTGGTGGCTATGGTGAAGCTTTCACGGGGGTATTCCTTTAGCACTTCTCCAAGCATTTTTTCGCTGTTGCCCTGTTGATACACATGAGCAGTGTCAAAATGATTCATTCCAAGCTTTAATGCACCTTTTACAACGGCAGGACTATCGCAACGCCCAACACCAAGACTAACAATTGGTATTTGTATACCTGTATTACCCAATTTACGGGTAATTACTCTTGATGGCTCAGAGGAATGATGATTTTTAGGAGAAGCTTTAAGTTCTTTGCCAATTGCTAATCCGGCAATACTTACAGCTCCGGTTTTCAGAAAATTTCTTCTGTCAAAAGGTTTCATGGCGGTATGCTTTTATACTGCCTAACAAGGTAAAGAAAATGTGGTAGAAAAGCCTGGTTTTTACTCTAAATCGTAAAGATAAGGAGCTAATTTAGAAGCAGTTTAAGTTATCTGATAATGGTAACATTTCCATAGATACTCTCGCCATTATCGAGTTCGAGAATAAACATGTATGCACCCATGGGTAGATAATTGCCATTGCCCGACTCTCCCTGCCAGTAGTATGTTCCCGGAAAGTCAAATAATTCCTGGTATACCAGGTTTCCTTGTTTATTATAAATTTTAATACTCCCGGTAGATTCCTGGTTGGGTATTTCCCATTGTTCACCTTTATCGGGGGCAAATGCATATTCGTATGAACAATCTTTACTTTCTACAATATACCTACCCAACTCGCTAATGCAGTTATTGGCATCTTTAATAAACAGGGTATACATTTTTGCAAATAGTTGATCCAGGCTCAAGGATTGAGTATAATTTTCCTTAAAGTCGATGGATACCTCATAGGGAGCAGTTCCTCCTTCAATACTCTCAGGGTTGATAATTATTTTACCATTGGGTTTTTCGTTGCAGCTTGCTTCGGTTCTGACCTCTGCAATTATTTTTACCTGGCTGCAATCGAAAAGTGGTGGAGATGCTGGTTCGCTCTGTTTTACAGGTATTTCCTGTTTTTCTTCGGGTAGTATTTCAGTTTTTATTGGTTCGGGCTTTAAATCCGCCTCCTTATCAGGTGATGTAAGGATCTCATTTTCAATTACCTCTTCTGTGGCTTCCGGCTCATCCAGAAGCGCAGGAAGCTTACGAGAAACTTCCAGGCTGTTTTTTACTTCTTGCTCTAAGGTTTCCAGGGTTGTTTTGGGTTGCTTGTCTTTAGCGGGTTGAATAGCCATACTATCTGTTGCAATCTCATCCTCAAGTGCAACAGGGATTGAGTGTACTTTTTTATATGAAATTGTATCTACGATAACTGTTTTCGCTACTGGTTTGTCAGCGGTACGGTTTAGCCATAAAAAAACTGCAGCTGCAGCTATAATAACACTCACAATGATTGAATACAAGCGCACTTGTTGGAATCCATTTGGGTTCTTTGTTGTGTTTGCTATATGTATCTCCTGCAGTTCTTCTTTTATTTCTAACACCGAACGGCTAATAACAAGGTGAAACAGTTTCTCCTGGCGAAGCACTTCCGATTTAAAACCAGCATCCTTCTCTAATCGCTGGCGGAAGCTATTCAGTTCGCTATCGGAAAGTTCCCCGCGCAGGTAGGTTTCAATCAATTCATATGTTTCAATATCATGTCTCATTCAATAACTTCGTTCAAATCAGGATTTTCTTCAAGTATTTTAAAAAGCTTTTGTTTGCACTTATAT
>DNTK01000520.1 GCA_003508755.1 Bacteroidales bacterium
ACATTGGAGTGCATTTGTATTTTCTCCAGTTCTCTCACATAAGGTGGATTGCTCACGATGACATCATAGGAATTAAGGGTTAGTGAGCTATCCAGAATATCTGCATGATGAAAGGTAACCGAGACTCTGTTTTCAAAAGCATTGTTCATGGCCACCTCCAGAGCCTCTCGCGAAATATCTATCGCCTCGGCAAGTATGTCAGGGATGTTTTTTTTCAGACTGATTATGATGCAACCACTCCCTGTGCCAATATCTAACACAGAAAATTTTTCCCGATTCCTATTCTTTATGATTTGGTCAACCAGTAATTCTGTTTCCTGCCTTGGAATAAGCACGTGCCTGTTTACTCTAAAATTCAGTCCGTAAAACGTGCATTGCCCCAGAATATATTGAATGGGCTCATGATTTTTCAGGCGGTTAAGTACATGGTTTAATTCAGCGATATTTGCATATGTTACAGGCTCATTTGCCTGCATTAACTGTTGTGTTAAATTGTAACCGCAAACATGTTCCACTGCCAAAGAAAAGATAGCATCAATCTCCTTTTTCTCATAATATGGAGCAAGCATCTTTCTGTAAGACTCCCGGATAACGGTTAAATTTTCTTTCATTCTTTTCTTTTCGCAGTTTTTTTCGGGTAAATTAGTTCCAATTAATAAATTTGATGCAGAATGCGATTTTCATCATGGAGCAAAACTATAAAAAATATATACGTCGCTGTATCGATTTAGCGCTCAATGGTAAGGGACACACAAAAACGAACCCCATGGTTGGATGTGTCATTGTGCACAATGATCAAATAATTGGTGAAGGATTTCATGAAGCATATGGGGGGCCACATGCCGAGGTAAACGCCATCCATGCTGTTCAGGATTCCTCACTCCTAAAATCAAGCACTTTATATGTGAGTCTCGAACCTTGTGCCCATACCGGAAAAACACCACCATGCTCCGATCTCATTATTGAAATGCAAATTCCCAGGGTGGTTATTGGTTCCAGGGATCCGAACTCACTGGTAGCCGGCAAGGGAATTGAGAAATTAAAACGCGCAAATATCGAAGTGATTGAAGGAATTTTATCCGATGAATGCATAGCTATCAACAACAGATTTTTTACATACCACAGTAAGAAGCGGCCCTACGTAATTTTAAAATGGGCCGAATCGGCCGATGGATTTCTGGATATTGAGCGAGTTGCTGAAACACCCATTGGGCCGAATTGGATCTCGAATCCAATATCACGAATGCTGGTTCACAAGTGGCGATCTGAAGAAAATGCCATTCTGGTAGGTACCAATACAGTTAAATACGATAATCCCTCGCTTACAACTCGATATTGGCCGGGGAATTCTCCTTTAAGGGTTGTGCTTGATCGAAAGGGCATACTTTCGCATAAGTTAAATGTCTTTTCACCGAATGCTTCTACGATCGTTTTTTCCGATAAAATTCAGGATAAAAGTTATAATGTCAGCTATACCGAAATCGACTTTGATGAGAAACCTCTGGAGCAAGTGCTCCGCCATCTTTGGGACCATGAAGTACAATCGGTCATTGTCGAAGGTGGTAAAATGCTGTTGGAGTCGTTCATTCAAAGAGGATTGTGGGATGAGGCAAGAATATTCAGGGGATCAAAATTATTTCGCAAAGGACTTGCTGCTCCTGAGCTTCCAAACCAACCTTTTACAGTTTATTTCATCGCAAATGACCAATTGCTGCTATTTAAAAATTCCTGAAAACAACACTGAATTTGCTTAATTCTAAGACATTGTGGCAATGTTTTTGTAGTTTTGCGGCTGGATGTGTTCTTACCCATACATTTTTTGAAGAAACTGCTTTACATATTATTCATAATTGCATTTGGTTTTTGCAACCATGCTTTTGCTCAAAATGCCAAACATCATATAAAAGCAGGTGAGCAATTCCTCGAAAATGGATTGACCGATGCCGCTGTCGAAGAATTTAATAAAGCAATAGCACTGGATCCGGAAGAAGGAAAAGCTTACAGTAGTTTAGCAGAAGCCTTACTGGTAAAGGGCGATAGCCTCGCAGTTGCAGAAAACTATCAAAAAGCTGCAGCACTCGACTTCGATGCTGTTCACAACTACCATTTGGCAGCTGATTATTATTACCAACTGGAAAATACAGGTAAAGCCCTGGAGAGTATTGAAGCAGGATTGTTAATAAAACCAAAAGATATCGATTTGCTTTTGCTGAAGGCTCAAATTTATTACTATCAAAAAGAGTATACCACCAGCTATGAAGTTTCGGCAGCTGCAATAAAATCGAAAGACCTGGCCCTGGCTTATTTCTATAATGGAGCCAGTGCATTCTACCTGGGCGATATCGATGAGGCAGAGAAAAACCTGGAGAAAGCAATTATTCGTGATAAGAATTTGGCAGAGGCCTACTTGGTTATTGCTGAAATGCAATTAGGACAAGAGAAGTACGAATATGCTGTGGATAACTGCAGCATGGTGCTGCTTTTGCTCGATCCGGAAAATGTGCGGGCCCTCGTACTTCGAAGTCGCGCGTTTCAGGCAATGAACGAACCCGATGATGCCATTTCAGATATTACCAAAGCTATTGGACTAAGCAATAATAATGAAGACTTGTTGCTTGAGCGGGCACAAATAAACCTTGATTATGCTTTGTATTCCGATGCCATTCACGATTACAGCATTGTGATAAGTCAAAATCCATCTTCTCTGGAATCTTATCAAAACAGGGCTTATGCATATGAGCAGCTGGGACAAACCGAAATGGCCTTGTCCGATTATATCATTCTTCAAGGTCTATTGGAATCTTCTGGGAGAAATCCTGAGCTAAAGCTCTATACACAAAATCGTATTTTCGAACTGGGCGAAGAAACCATAAAACCGGTTGTTGAAATTGAAACCCCCAACATTAATGACAACCTGGAATTAAGTGTTGAAGAGGGACTTCAAAAATTCACCTTAAGAGGGATTATTCTGGACAATTCAGATTTGAAGGAACTAAAGGTAAATAATAGTCCGGTATCGTTTGTAAAAGAAGCACCTGGTCGGTATGTTTTCAGTATAGAAC
>DNTK01000094.1 GCA_003508755.1 Bacteroidales bacterium
TGCTTTGCCTGAATAGTAAACAAAAATCTTATCATTGCCAGTATAAGGCTCTGGTTCGGAAATGTTAAGCTCCGTGTCAAAATCATTGATAAGCCACATATTCTGCTGTAAATCGTCAATGCTGGTGATCCAAATTTCTCCTGGCTCATTCCAGGTTGTATCTAAAAAGGTACCACCATCTTCATTAACTTGAAAAGTCGTATAAAGCTGATCATCGAAGAAAAAGGGTTCATGAGATTGATTGAGTGTTGGATTCAATAAATTTGGTGTTGGTGTTGTAATGGTCTCAATACTAACAAATGATTGACTGGGCTGATTTCTGCGATAAACCAAAGCAGACTCACCACCGCCGAAACCAGAAACAATGTATTGTTTGTTGTTAAAAGGATTATTGATAGGGTGCCCATCTGTTTTGATGTTTTGATCATTGGTTACCACTAAGGGCGAATCGAGTGGGGCAAACGCGTTGAACTCCTTAATCTGTGCAAAATTATTATTGTCAAAAAAACCGTAAGTAAGGTAAGGTGTGCTTTTTATCCATCTTGGTACAATAACATCCATGCCAACCGCAGAGGGAAAAGTCCTAGTTTGGGTTTCAATGGTGATTTCCTCATTTGGATTATCTAAATTCATGAATCGAAGTTCAAAAGAGTTATTTGCAGGGTTGTTGGACCAGCCTGGTACGTTTTCGTTTAAAATATATACCATAAATCTTGCATCAACCCCTGGTAATTGTGAAGGATAAATAACACGTCTTCTATTGTCTGGTGGGGTACTAAGCACTTCAACATTAGCGCTTGTCGCACCAGTTGGTCTTACTACAACAAATTGTCCGGCTAAGTTGAGCCCTACGTAGTACGGACCATTGGCATCCAAACCCCAATCAGCTGGTCTGCCGTAAACGTTTGCAGCAAATGCGCTAAAACCCTTCCCGTTAGAAGGTATTAAGTCACCCGTATCTGGATCAAGGCCACAATGCCAGACTTGTCCGCTAAATCCGTTGGTTGTATCAATTTCTATCCATACCATATAATCACCAACCGGTGAAATTTCTGGATTTACGTAGCTTACATTTTCATCACCAAGCCTTGTGTCATTGATTTGAAAGTCCTGGGCGTTGGTGTGATTTAAAAGTGTTACAATTAGAATTAGAATTAGAAATGAAACGTTTAATTTTTTCATGTCGAGTATTTTAGTTTCTACGATGATCTATTTATTTAGACTTTAATCAATCATTTAGGTTTAATCAAATACGCTTTACAGTATGATTATTCTTAGTTTTCAGGACGTCATTTTTTACCTTGTTATTTATATAAATCTTTTTAAAGGATACTAACCTTTGCCATGGCCAAAAAGATTAACCAGTAATTGATCCAACAAAAAAATGATTCCCACCATTACTAAGGCCAGCAAGATTTTACTTATTGATGCCATTTTAAGTTGCTTAAATTTTTTGGAAGGCCCTATCAGCTTTATTAGTGCTGATCTTACCTGACTCGCATTAAATAGTAATATTGAGATTAGCATTATAAAATATATGCTGGCACTGGCCAGCGCACCGTATTTATCCAAAAAGAAAATATCAAAAACGATAATATTGGCCATTACTGGAATTAAAATCAAAGTTCCTATAAGCTTGGTTCTGTTAAAAAGTAAAAGCCATGACCCAACAATTTGGGTTATTCCAATAAAAAGAATATATCCGTATGATCGGCCCATAAAGGTCCAGGCCAAATCAAAATTACTGGCCTCGCCAAGACTTGTGTGGTATACCACTTCAGGAATGCTATCGGGCGTATAAAACTGGCCACCCATAAGTTTGCCAAGTGCATAAATATTTAAAATTATGAAAACATAAATGCGAAATGCAAATTCAATAAGTACTTTTAAATTTAGAGTTGTCATGGGTTTCATTTACTATTCTTTTGATTTTTACTTGGCCAATTCCAGGCATACCAGACGATCAAGGCAAATACGAAAATTTCAATTATTTGATAGAGGATGTAAAAACTTAGCCACTTATCACCCCAGCTATCAAAAAGGATTAGTACTGAAATCAAGGTATAGAAAAGTGCCATTATGATGTTAATCCATTTGCTGAGAACTGACTTCAATAGTATGGATCCAGCTATCATAAGTGTTGGTAGAATAAGAAGAATTGAATAGTAGACCAGCGTTTCAGGAGTAGTTTCCCCGAAAGGGCCTTTCATATCCAACATATTTTTTAGCTTAAATGGGGTAAATAACTGAAAAAAGTCTGCGTAAATCCAAAGACCGATCATGGAAGTCCAAAGAAAAGCTAATTTAATTCTAGTGTTTATTGGTATTGTTTGTAACTGTTTTTCCATGGGTTGTTTTTCTTTAGATGAACGTTCTTTAAAATGTTACATAAAAAGTTTTTATGGAAATATTTAATATTATTTCAAATGTTTCCATAGAGGACACTTTTTCCGTTATTCGCAGAGCTTGCAAGAAAATCACACTTTGATGAACATTTTTTGATTATTCAGCCTTAATTTTGCTTATCATGTCCTTGGCGTTCTGGTTTTTAGGATTGATATCTAGTGACATCTCGTAATTTTTTAAGGCAGCGTCTATATTACCTACCAAAAAATAGGCTTCCCCTAAGCTGTCATAAAAGTTATAAGACTTCTTAAAGTTCATTACATTGATCTTGAACACTTCAATGGCTTCTTCTATTAAATTTGCAT
>DNTK01000405.1 GCA_003508755.1 Bacteroidales bacterium
GTATGCAACTGCCTTAAAGGCAGCGCGTATGGCAATTTCAGTTTTCCCAAATCCAACATCTCCGCAAATAAGCCGATCCATAGGGATCGATTTTTCCATGTCTGTTTTAACCGCTTTGGTTGCTTTCAGTTGATCGGGCGTATCCTCGTAGATAAAAGATGCCTCTAATTCCTCTTGTAAATAGGTGTCAGGCGAAAAACTAAATCCTGTTTTCGATTTCCGTTTGGCGTATAATGCGATTAAGTCTTTGGCGATATCTTTAACTTTACGCTTTGTAGCTGTTTTTAGTTTTTGCCAGGTACCTGTGCCAAGCTTGTGCACTCTGGGGGGAGAATCATCTTTGCCCTTATATTTTGATATGCGGTGGAGTGAATGAATGCTTACTTGAATTACATCGTTATCGCGGTAAACGAGCGTAATGACTTCCTGAATTTTTCCATTTTGGTTTACCCGCTCCAATCCCCCAAACTGACCAATTCCGTGATCGACGTGCACGACATAATCTCCCGGCTTGAGATCCTTTAATTCGCGCAGCGATAAGGCTGCTTTACTGGAATGGTAGGCATGAAGCTGATATTTATGGTAGCGGTCAAATATCTCATGATCGGTAAAATAGCATAGTTTCAGATCCTCATCAATAAAACCGGCATGTATGGCTTTGAGTACATTTTTAAACGGAATGCCCTGGTGGGTATCGTCGAAGATGGCATGCAAACGTTCTATTTGCTTTTCACTGTCGGAAAATATGCATGTGTCATATTCCTGTGCCAGGTGCAATTTTAGATTGTCACCCAGCAAAGTAAAATTCTTTTTAAAAGCTGGTTGGGGTTTCGTGCTAAAATTAAAAGCAATAGCATTTGGGAAATAAGCTTTGCGCTGGAATTCAACGACACCATATTTACTCAGGTGTTCCAGAAATTCGCTTCCCATAAGCAGGCTATGCTCCTTTTTAGTTTCCTCTTGTTCGATGTGGGTACTGTTATAAATCTCTGAAATTCTTTCGGCAACATAGGCGATGTTACTGCACCAAATAGTTGAATGCGCGGGCAGGGTCTCAAGTAATGAGTTTTTATGACTACTTCCTCTTGTTTCTAGGTTGGGTAAGATGGAGATTTTATTGTATGTAAGTTTTGACAATTGTGATTCAACCTCGAAGGAACGTATGGTTTCTACCTCGTCGCCGAAAAAATCAATTCTGTAGGGGTACTCTGCTGTAAAGGAAAACACATCAACCAGGCCACCTCGTAATGCATATTGTCCGGGCTCATACACAAAATCCACCAGTTCAAAACCATACTCATCCAATACTTCATGAATAAATTCAATACTGATTTTTTCCCCTGCATGAATCTGTAAAGTATTGTCGTCAATGTTTTGCTTACTCGACACTTTTTCAGTAAGGGCTTCAGGGTGGCTAATTATGACCAGCCTGCCTGATTCCTTTTCGGTATATTGATTGAGTCTATTAAGAACATTTGTGCGAAGTATAATATTGCCATTGTCGGGTTGTTTGTATTGTACCGACCGTTTATAGGATGAGGGAAAGAAAAGAATAGGGTCTTTATGAAGCATGTTTTTAACATCGGAATAAAAATAAGCAGCAGCATCTTTATCCTCGAACACACACAGATGAACCTTTGATGAGGTTTCGGCCAATGCAGAAAAAAACATGGAAACGGATGATCCGACAAGACCATGTAGCGATAACCTGAACAATTCTTTCTTTTCAAGGTGTTGTCTGATTTCTTGAAAAGAAGGATGCGATTGATATATTTTATAAATTTTCGTAAGATCCAAGATGGTAATACTTAGTTGTCAAATCAATTTTTACTTCTTGAATTTTCTTTTTTTTGCACTTCGGTTCGAAGGTTTTTTACCTTTAGGTTTTCTTCTTCCTGGACCTCCGAGATTAACTTTCTTGTTTTTTTCTTTTTTCTCATGATAAGCTCCCTGGGATTTTTTCATCGAGGGAAGCTTCAGATAATTCTTAGATGAAATGGTTGTTTGTTCTTCTGGGAGCAAATGGTCCGAAATATCAATATCTTCAGGCAATTCTAGAAGTTCAATTGCTCTATTCATTAAAGTTTCCACATGCATTTGGAATTCCTGTTCAGCCTCTGTTACGAAAGAATAGGCCACCCCCGTTTTTTCAGCCCTTCCTGTTCGGCCAATTCGATGCAGATAATCCCCAGCTTGGGATGGAATGCTAAAATTTATCACATGGCTAACATCTGTAATGTCTAAACCACGGGCCATAATATCCGTAGCTATAAGAACACGGTACTTCCCTTTCTCGAATCGCTCAAGTGCATTAAAACGATAGTTTTGCGACTTATTGGAATGGATAACACCCACATCCTCCGGGAATTTCTTTACCATGAATTCATGCATAATATCGGCTAATTTTCTGCTTTCGGCAAAAACCAATACTTTAGTAAAGTCGGGTTCGGTTTCAATTAAATGATCCAGCAAGTTCAGTTTTGTATAGAAATTAGGTACACGATAAACATATTGTTTTACTTGATCGAGAGGTGTTCCATGAGGTGCGATTTCAATCTTCTCCGGATTATAGAAGAAGGTTGAAAAAAGTTGTTCTACTTCTTTAGAAAGTGTAGCTGAGAAAAGAATATTCTGGCGTTTCTCTGGTAGTAACTCCATAATGTTTACTACCTGCGGACGAAACCCCAGCTGAAGCATCTCATCCACTTCATCTATGACAAACTTTTTTACCGAGTTGAGGGATAATACTCCTCTCAGCACCAAATCGTAGAGCCGGCCCGGTGTGCCTACCAGTATATCAAGTCCTTCAAAAACCGTTTCGGCCTGTTTGATGATATTTGCTCCACCATAAACTCCTGCAATTCTTACCGTCTGATATTTGGAAAGATTTTCAAGTTCGTTTATTACCTGAACCACTAATTCTCTTGTGGGAACAAGAACGATTATTCTCGGTTGCCGCTGGGTGGAGTATTTCAATTGCCTGAGCAAGGGCAACAAATAAGCAAGTGTTTTGCCTGTACCTGTCTGAGCTATGCCCACTGCATCGCGTCCTGACATGATGATAGAAAATGATTTTTCCTGGATGGGCGTTGGATACACAAACCCCATGTCATGGATAGCATTTAATAAGGGGGTATTCAGATTTAATTCTTCAAAAAGCACATTTTTATTTTTAGGCTGCAAAGGTAGTAGTAATAACTCGATAGCACAAAGTTTTCTCTATCAGTATTATGAGCTGCTATTATACCGACAAGGTTTATATTATTCGACTATTTTATGCATGGTTGACATGTTTTACAATTATTCCTTAAGATTACTGATAATTAACTCTTAAATTTGATCAGGATAAGAAGAATTATTGATCAATGAAGATATATAAGTTCGGCGGTGCTTCAGTAAAAAATGCATCAGCGGTAAAAAACCTGGCAAAAATTGTAAATCAGTTTGATGATCCCCTAGTGATTGTAGTATCTGCGATGGGCAAAACTACGAGGGCACTGGAGAAACTGGTTGAGGTTTATTTTAATCAGGAATCCTCGGTACACAATTGCATCGATGAAATCTATAACAGCCACATGCAAATTGTGGAGGAACTTTTTCCGGAGGGGCATATCGCCTACAATGAAATTGACGCCATCTTTGATGAGCTCAAGTCTAAATTAGCAACAAATCCTTCAAGCACATTTAATTTTGAATACGATCAGATTGTTTCTTATGGAGAAATAATATCCACTACCATTGTCAATTTATACCTTAATAACTTTGGAATCCTTTCAGAATGGGTGGATATTCGAAAGATTATCATCACAGATGCCAATTACCGTGAAGCCAGGGTTGATCTTGAGGTGTCAGAGAAGAATGCCGGGGCATATTTTAACAATAAAGATTTGAATGTTTTTGTTACGCAAGGTTTTCTTGGCGCCACATCGAACAGCCATACCACAACACTCGGTCTTGAGGGGTCAGATTATACAGCGGCATTGCTTGCATCCTTTTTAAAGGCGGAATCGGTAACAGTTTGGAAAAATGTTCCTGGTATTCTTAATGCCGATCCCAAATGGTTCGATGAAACCGAGAAACTTGATAAGCTTAATTATAGAGATGCCATTGAGCTGGCATTTTATGGTGCAAGTGTGTTGCATCCTAAAACAATACAACCCATAAAACAAAAAAATATACCCTTGTTTGTTAAGAGTTTTCTCGATCCAAACACTGAAGGTACGATTATTGGCGATTTTGAATATGATAAGCTTATTCCGAGTTTTATTTTTAAGGTAGATCAGGTTTTAATTAATATTCATCCGGAAAACCTGTCATTTATTGCCGAAGAAAATCTTGAGCGTATTTTCAGCATTATGGCCAAGTATGGGTTAAGAGCCAACCTTATGCAGAATACGGCAGTAAGTTTTCGTATTTGTGCAAATAATGATGCCACCCGGGTGCCTGGGGTAATAAATGAACTTAGTAAATTCTATCACATAACCATCGAAGATAATTTAGAACTTATCACAATTCGTTACTACGACCAGGCCACTATCGAAAGGGTACTGGTCAAAAAAGAAGTTCTGCTCGAACAGCACAACAATAAAACGGTGCAGATGGTAGTGAGGAAACTGGATTAAAACATCGCATAAGGCCAGAAGCGCATCAGTGCATCCGAATTTATTAAAATCCTTTTGTATTTCTGCATGTTATTCTACGCAAAGTGCATTGTTCAGAGCAACAATGGCCCTTTCGTAGTCGTGGCGTTGAATTACAAACTGCATGTTCACCTGTTTCAGCGATTGGGAAAGGCTCTCTACATTAATCTTATTTTCTGCCAAGGCGTTCGTAGCTTTTGCCATTATACCGGGGTGGGCAATGTTGGTGCCCATGGTACAAATCATGGCGACATCTTTTACAGTTACTTCATAAAACGCCTCTTTGAGTTCATCAATCAGCGCCTGATGTTTATCTTTTTGCCAGATTACCTGTGTAATACTATTGGCATTGGTAGATTTTAAAATGTAGCTCACCTTGTGTTGACGAAAGATTTCCATTATCTGAAGGGCAAATCCAACCTCACCAACCATGCTTGGGTCATGAATTTCGATCGCAACCACTTTATTAGTGCCTGAAATTATCTCAACGCGGGATTCCTCACCTACGTAATTTTTCGAAATTAGGGTACCAGGATGGTCGGGCTCAAAAGTGTTTTTTATGCGTATATTAATTCCATTCATTTCCAGAGGTTTTGAGGCCTTTGGATGAATGGCTTCCATACCAATATCTGCCAGCTGGTCGGCCACATTATAATTGGTCGATCCTACAGGGATTGAATTTTCTACACCAACAATATTTGGATCGGCCGATGAAAGGTGATATTCTTTATGAATAATAGCTTCATTGGCTTTTAATTCAACAGCGATTTTACTAAAGCTTACTTCGGAATACCCACGGTCAAACTCCCGCATAATGCCTTCGGTGCCTTTGGTATATCCAGTAACAATCGGAATTGTAGAGGCCGCATCAATGTTTTTAAAGGTTTCATTAATGCGCTCGTCAATGGTTAAAAACTCCGAATCGTTGAAGCCACACAAATCAATAAAAGTTCCGCTTATCCCGTTGTTCTCGAGAATGTTTACTGAGTTAAATGCAGAATGTGCCTCACCCAACGAGGCCAGTATCTCACGAGCGGCCAACAATATGTTAGGTTTGCTTACATACCCGGTGGCTAAAACGTCCGAAAGGCTTCTCAGATAATTTTTTGCATGATCAATCCTGTCTGAAATAAATTTATCAGCCAGATTTAAATCGAGATTTATATCCACAAACTGTTTGTTAATATTCTGCAGCTTAACCAAAACCTCATCTAAAGCCTGAATATAATTTTCGTTGTTGACAAACTTTTGGTAAACTCCTGGCTCTCCGGTTTTTTTGTGTTCGAGCAACCAGTTTGTTACTCCTCCATAGGCCGAAACAACAAAAACACGGTTATAAAGCTCTTTCCCAGTTCGGTTTCCAATAATTATATTCTGAAGTACATCCTGGAACTGGCTCATGGATGTCCCACCGATTTTCTCAACTGTAAGCATTTGAACTGTTATTTTTGGACGGCAAAAGTACTTAAAATTATTATTGTATAAAAATACAATGAAAACGAATAATTAATTTGTGTAGATTCGGAATAGCGGCTTGTATCCCTTCAATTCTCCTACTGAAGTAAATTGTTCGACACCAAGAACCATGCTCAAAACCTCTTTGCGCAAGATGTTCCTTTCCGCACTGTAGTACCATATTTCGGTAAACTGAATTTTACCAACGGCATCTTTTGAAAACCATTCCTCTTTTTCGAGGTTTTTTATTTCTTCAATCGTAAGTGGAGTGTTGGTAATATAATGGTAAGCAGTTAGTTTTCTGGCATACAATCCCTTAAAAATGCTCTTTACGAGGAAGTCCCTGTGTGTATATTGCAGGCATTCTTCTGTCCAACGATCATCAGGATTTGTATTTTTAATGATTACATCGTAGATAATCGTGTCCGCAATTATAGATGCAGTAATGGTATCCGTGCTTAAAATTAATTTAACGGCCGCTGGTTTGTTGGGCGAACAAGCTATCAGAAAAGCAGTATATCCTGCTATTATGAGAACTGATTTAAAGGTCTTCATCTTTATTATTGCAATAATCGGATTATCGGTTAAATAGTAATCTTTCTCCAGCTTTTGACTCTATCTGGCCATTGTTGTAGACAATTTTACCATTTACAAGAGTAGCCACAACCTTCGATTTAAACTCAACTCCCTCGAATGGCGACCAACCACATTTGTACAGAATATTATTTTCCGACACTGTCCAGGGGTCATTCAGGTCAACCAATACCAGGTCAGCTTTGTAACCCTCTCTGATGAAACCTCGGTCTTTAATACGGTAAAGTTCGGACGGGGCATGGCTCATTTTATGCACAATGGTTTCTATACTGATTTCTCCACGATGATAAAATTCAAGCATAGCAACCAGCGAATGTTGCACTAAAGGGCCTCCTGAAGGAGCCTTAAAGTACTTATTGCTTTTTTCTTCGAGGGTGTGGGGGGCATGATCGGTGGCAATTACATCCAGTTTATCTGCCAGCAGTCCTGCAAATAATGCCTTCTGATCATTTTTTGTTTTAATAGCCGGATTCCATTTTATTCGTGCCCCATGTTTATAATAGTCGGTATCGTTAAACCATAAATGATGTACACATACCTCACCAGTAATCTTTTTGTCGGTTATTTTACCGGCATCAAGCAATGAAAGTTCTTTGCCGGTTGTAAGGTGTAAAATATGCAATTGCGAACCATATTTAGTTGCAAGGCTGGCAGCCAGCGATGATGATTTGTAACAGGCTTCCTCGCTTCGAATTAAAGGGTGGTATTTAAAGGCAATATCTTCGCCAAATTCAGCTTTATATTTTTGTGTGTTGGCTCGAATGGTTTGTTCATCTTCGCAATGTGTGGCAATTAGTGTGGGTGATTCGGCAAATATACCTTGCAGTGCCTTTTCATCATCAACCAGCATGTTGCCGGTAGAGGAACCCATAAAAACCTTCACTCCACAGATGGTTTTTGGGTTTAACTTTTTTATTTCATTGTGGTTTT
>DNTK01000181.1 GCA_003508755.1 Bacteroidales bacterium
TCACAACTTACGCATCCACAATGGTCCTGGCCCTTGTGTACCCATCGTAAAACTCGGGGTTGTTCTCGCGGAACATTAGCAACACATTGTCCATTTTATCGCGCAGTAGAGAGCTGGTTTCGGAAAGAAACTAGGATTGAATCGCCTAATTCTTTTTTCCAGCAAAAACCATTACATTTATGCCGAAAAGCATTTCAAACATTACAGGTAATTCCCAAAAAATGAAAATCAATTATCATCACCTCCTTTTTTCAAAGTTTTTTACCTTAATATTCTTTGTGATTATCTCTCTAATGAATAGTATTCTTATTGGAAATGATACAGTTCCTACTTTAAGAGTTAACTCCTCGAGTGTGAACAGTACAAATTTCCTGTATAGAAATCAATCCAATACCTTAACAATTAGTCACAGTAATAGGGACTATTGCAGAGAATGGAATTATGAATTATACTTATCAGAAGACCATTATTTAAGTGATGATGATTCAGTGTTAAGTTTTGAACTTAGTTCTGGCTATAATATAAGTTATGGAGCGCTGGAATTCAATCTCCAGCTTTTCAATACATTACCAGATACTACGTATTATTTATTAGGTAATATATACTCAAACTGTGATAGCCCTATCCGTTTTGGAACATTTAAAACACAGGTGTATCTTAAAAGTCCTAGCTATGATTTATCGGTTCAAAAATTAATTATTGGTGATACATTGTTAAGTAATTCCACAGCTAACATAACTAGTATAATTACTGACATAGGAGGCAAAAGCGATTGGACTTATGATTCAATATTTTTTTATATCTCCAAGGACTCAATCCTAACTCATGCAGATCCCTGCATATATAAGGCCTTACACTCAAATTACATTTTTGAAAAATACCAGTCCATTAGTCTTAATTATAATGTGCCTGACACTCTTGCTGGTGATTATTATATGTTTTTTGAAACAGAGTTACTCGACTTTTCAGATAGTAATTCCCAAAATAACATACTCTCAAGGAAAGTACATATAGCTTCAGAGGATTATATCATAGTAGAAAATAGAACAGAATTTGATACTATACCAGACTATTACTTAAAGTATTATTCAATGGCTAATAGAATCCTTGTAAATAATAGTTCGTTCAGTTTGAGCTACACTTTTACTAGCTATGAAAATTTAAGTTCACCTGATTCTGTTACTTATAGAATATATTTATCTTCTGATAAGACTATTGATTCAAGTGATTCTCTATTACATGAGGAAGTATTACCCCCAAATAAATTAGATTATAAATATTCAAATACTCATTATGTTAATTGTTCAAGTGTAGGTGAGCATTATTTGTTAGTGCAGATTAATCCTGATAATCAATTGGAAGAATTTGATTACACGAATAATATTTATCCAATAGAGGTGTTCTTAATAAAACCTAATGCTGACCTTGAAGTATTAAGTAACTCAGGTACTGAAAAGATATTATCAAATGGAGAGGATGGGTTTGTTTACCAAACAATCAAAAACACAGGTGCGACCTATATTGATAATATTTATACAAAAGTATACCTATCGGCTGATAGTAGCTTCTCAGAAAGCCTACCCTTATTAATTCAGAAAAATCATCTTGAAAAATTATCCGCTGGTGGTGAGCTGATAGTTACTTCAAATTTCACATTTCCAGACACGCTAACCTTAGGTAGTTCTTATTTCATAATAACACAAATTACAAGCCCCACAGATACTACTGCAATTGATACATTAGTATATCATAGGTTTATATACAGAAATAGAATTTGTGATTTAGATTTATCTGGATTTTGGGTCGGCGATCCATTAAATCTTGATGACGATGTTTATTTAAGTGACCAGGAAAACTATTCCTATAGGGTCAGCAATAGAGGACCTGATAATTGCCCAGGGTTTGATTTTAATCTATACTTCTCAGAAAACTCTTTGCTGGACTCAAATGACAGCTTAATATATAGCAGCAGCGAAAATCCATTTATCAGTATAGGTGCTAATAGTAACAATACCTTTAATTTCGATTATACTATCAGCGGTTTTCCTCCTGGAAACTATTATTTAATTGCCGAAATAGTTTCGGGTTATGACTCAAATCCAGAAAATAACATTAACCCACAGTATATTATTTTGAATTACTCGCAAAATGATTTCTATGTATCCAATTTCAGACTTCCTGACGGATTTTTTTACAGTCAAGGAGAAGTAGTGAACACCGAATCTCTTGCAGGAGGCAGTTTCTACACCGAACCTAAATTAATTTCATCTAACATTATATTATCAGAGGATACCGTATTCACTTGGGAAGATACAATACTGAAAACCAACCTGCATGCATTTTCATACTCTACCTCATTTTCAAACTCTTCTCAAGTAATTATACCATCGATACCTGATGGATTGTATTTCATCGCTACAGCTATTAACACAATTGGTCTAATCGATGAAGAAAATAAAAACAACAATTTTGATTATTGGCCAATTTATATAGGGAGTAGATATGACAATGATATTGAACTGGTTGTAACTAACCCTCCCGCAACAACTAACTACTTGCTTGGAGAAGATTTAGTAATTGATTTTACTCTAGACTCAGATACAAGCATCTTTGATGTATTTACGTATTCTCTTAAAATGAAAAAAGCTGAGTCTTCTGAAGAATTCTCAGATGCTGTTGAACCTGTTACAAGAATCTTCTGGGGTGATACTTATCCAAATGACTATTTAAGAGCTGAAATACCATTAGATTTTGAAACCGGTAAGTATAGTTTTGAATTCTCTGTATTACCTGAAGATTCATCTTTTGATCCTAATCTTGAAAATAACAAGTATTATTTTAATGCTGAAATTCTTAATGAATCCTCGAATTCACCATATGTACATACTTCTAAACGGACGGTAAATATTTGCTCCAATCCAATTCATGATTTTTTAAATATTACATTCAACAATAGTGACTTCTATGAAATTGAAATATACAACACTCAAGGTATTAAAATTTACTCTTCTAAAACTGAAGTTGGATCAACCTCAATTTATATGGGTAGTTACGTTGAGGGAATATATATTTTGAGGACTAGAAATCTGAAAACACATGAAATTAGTACAATTAGATTGCTAAAAATCGATAATTAGCTTTAGATACTATTATGCCACTCCTCCCGCAAGCCCTCGACTTGTGGCAACCATTCTGCCAAAATAAAGAGAGTAACTAAAAACCCCGCCTCCCTCCCATTTTTTGTAGAGAAAGAACGGGGTTTTCAGTTATCAGTGA
>DNTK01000542.1 GCA_003508755.1 Bacteroidales bacterium
ATGCAGGAGCATTTCAATGAAAACTACGTGGAGTCGGATATATATCCTCGTGCTAAATTTAGCGGGCAAATCCTTCAGTTTAATGAGATTGATCTTACTGCTGCGGGCACATACAATGTTAAAGTAGCAGGAGAATTAAGCATGCATGGAGTAACCCGGCAAATTGAAACAACTGCTGAAATAATGGTCGATGATGGAAAAATTCTTGCTCAATCAACATTCACTGTAAATCCGGAGGATTATAACATAAAAATTCCTGCTGCAGTGAGGAAAAACATTGCCGAATCCATTGAGGTAAATGTTCGGGTTGAATTAGTTCCATTCAGTAATTAAATAACATTCAATGAAAACAACAGGGAAGCGTTTCTTGGCTTTAATTCTCATCACTGGCGCAGTGGGAATTAGTGTGGCCACATACCTATATTTTAAGCCACATAAGAATTATGCGACTATGAAACCGGATTACATTTTGGATGCCAGGACTTTAGTAGATGAATACAATGATTCGGAAGCAAAAGCAAACGATAAGTACCTTGGTAAAGTAGTTCAGGTTCGTGGTCTGATTAAGGGATATTCCGGAAATCCGAATGGTTCGTTTAGCATTTACCTGAACGATAGTTTCTTTGGTGTTACCTGTACCTTCGATAGTGCCTATGCAGCATACCACCAAGAACTTTTTAATCAGCTTAAACTCGAACAGCAAATTGATATTAAGGGCCGCTGCGACGGGATACTTACAGATATTCGCTTATCGAAATGTTCCTTTGTGGATCCATAATCTGTATCGAAATAATAAGCCATCCTGGGCAGGGCTAAGTTGTATTCACCCTTTAATTTTACTGGTAGCACTTTAAAGTGTTTTGCTATTAATTTCAGTATGGGGTGCCAGAAAGAATAACAGTAAACCCAATTTGGTAAGTAACTTCTGGTGAAATAGCTGTCTGTATTTTATTGCCCATAATACAGATTATTTTTATCTTACCTGAGTTTTTATGGAGCATGAAAAAGAATAGTCGACGATTACCCGAAATAAGATTGTATTTTTTGAGCTTGCTGATTTTGGCACTGATGCCATTTGCAACATTTGCCCAAAATCCAATCACTTTTGTGATAACTAATACACCGTCTTATACCCCTAAAACAGATACACTGTATCTTGTTACAAGTCTCGACAACTGGCAAATTGCCGATCCGGCAAAACGTTTTAAACTCTATCCCGACGGATATTACAGGCTAACAATCGATATTAAGGATGTAAAGAAGTTTGAGTATAAAATAAACCGGGGCGACTGGGATAAAGTTGAAGGTAACAACTGGGGAGATTTTCTTTCCAACAGACGATTTAATTACAATGATTCCATTTATGAGGTGAAATTGAGGGTTGAATCATGGCAGGATTTACACGATATTGAATTTCCTCCGATTCAGATTGTGGTTATGTCCGTTCCTGAAAATACGCCCCATGATGCAAGCATTTTTGTCGCGGGCACCTTTAATAACTGGATGGATAACGATCCGGCCTATCAACTTATTAAACGACCCGACGGCACGTATATAGGCGAGATACAGGCAGGCCTCGACAGCATTAGTTTTAAGTTTACCCGGGGAAGCTGGGAATCGATCGAGGGCAGATGGGATGGTGGAATGCGGTCGAACAGAGAATATATTGCAAACCGATCGTACAATAAGCAAATCGTTGCCGAGATACAATCATGGCACGACCTATCATCCGGAATGACATGGCTCAAAGTAATATTTCTCACACTTTTTCTCCAGTCAGTAATGGTTTTAAGTTTGCTTATGCGTTATTTACGCACAGGTTTACTTGTGCTACTAAGCACCTTAATTAGTATTGCCCTTTTTGCAAAATTCTTTTATTCCGATTTTAGCCTAATAAACCTTTTTCCAAAGGCCTATTATTTACCAGCACTTATTTATGCGTTTATTGGACCATGGATGTATACCTGGTTTAAAGCCAGTATAACAAAGGAGCGCATACGGGTAAGCTATATTCACTTTTTGCCTCTGTTGCCGTTTATATGGTATTTACAATATTTAACAGTTCCACCTGAAGAGTTTTATTTACACATTGTAAACAACGAGTACATTGGGTTCTTTTTTGGTGCTTATGGGTATGCAATAGCTTTGCACTTATTCTTTAATTATAAACTGCGCCAGCTCATAGCAAAGCAAATAGCAGAAATTCCGGATTTAACCTACCGCTTTTATAAAGCCATTCAGACCAATTGGTTTATAACAGCAATTTTACTGATATTGGGTGTAATCAGTATCTGGCAAAGAGTAGAAGTGAAGTTTATTGTCGATTGGATTGAGAACTTCATTTGGATTGGTGTGGGAATTGTGGTTATCTATTACGAGTGGTTCTTTCTTTCCAGTTTATATACCGATTTTATTAAAAACAAAACAAAACTTGGGAAAGAACAATTGGGTGAAGATAGTTGGGGGCGCTTAAAAGCAAAACTTACCGAACTTATGGTTGAAAAGGCTGTGTATACAAATCCAAATCTTACATTATCCGATTTAGCCGGTTATTTAGGTACGAACAATCATTATGTTTCAAAACTAATTAACGAAGGTTTTAAGAAGAGTTATAACGATTATATTAATTCTTTCCGGGTGAAAGCTTTTATTGAGGCCATGAATAATGATGATTCCAATAATACCTTTTTGTACCATGCCTACAAAGTAGGATTTAACTCTAAATCGGCTTTTAACAGGGCCTTTAAAAAAGTGACCGATACCACACCAAGCGAATACTTTTCAGAACAAAGATAAACCCCTATTTCCAGAACATTTTTCTCTCATGCGTGGATATTTCCTTTCGTAATAGGGGTCAAAATATCAGGTTATTTATTCAGTAATAAGGTAAATGGGTGTCATATTATAAAACAATAATATGTTTTTTCTCTTCTAAAGTCCTTTTATTTAAATAATTAAGCGTGTCGTTTTTAATCTGACACTCGTGTATGACAGCCACGGCTATTTTTTTTCGTGATTTGGAGCGATGGTCCTTTTGCGAACATCTATCTTGCGGAGCATTCTTTTTAAATGGTATTTCCGATTTTTAAAGTAGTCAACGCACAACACCTAACTAACATTGTATATAACTAAGTTTTACTAATTGCCAATTGCTGCCCTAACAGTTTTGGCTAAACCTATCAAATTATGAAGAAGTTTACGCGTACTTTTATAGTTACATTCATGCTTGTGCTTAGCATGATTTTTGCTACCAGCGCTGTAATTGCTGCTGTTGCTCCGCTTCCGGCAGGCGTGCAGGAAGGTATTAATTACATTGATGATAATACGGTAGTTTTGGTGCTTTTAGCACCCGATAAAGGCACTGCCGAGGTTACCGGTACTTTTAATGATTGGGGGTTAACAGAAATGAATAAAACTCCTGATGACGAGCATTTCTGGATTCAATTAGAGAACCTTACTGCAGGTCAGGAATATATTTACCAATACCTGGTAGATGGGACCATACGCATTTCGGATCCATTTGCCGAAAAGATTCTTGATCCCTGGAACGACCAGGATATTCCGGAAGAAAATTACCCTGGCTTAATAGCATGGGGAACTGATGAGGACAGAGAAAAGGGTCTGGCCAGTGTGTTTCAAACAGCACAAGAACCCTATCAGTGGCAGGTTACCGATTTTCAAGCGCCCCTTCAACATCATCTGGTTGCTTATGAGTTGCTTATTCGTGATTGGACCGAGCAGCGGAGTTTTCAATCGGTCATTGATTCCATGCCATACCTAAAAAAACTTGGCATTAATGCAATCGAATTAATGCCGGTAAATGAATTCGATGGCAACTTAAGCTGGGGTTACAACCCTTCGCATTACTTTGCTGTGGATAAAATGTACGGTCCGAAAGAAAAACTACAGGAGCTTATTGACGTGGCCCACCAGCATGGTTTAGCAGTTATCATTGATATGGTTTACAACCACACGTTTAATCAATCACCGCTTGCAAGCCTATATTGGAATCCCGATGGTGGGACGGAAGGACAACCCGCTCAAGATAATCCGTGGTACAACGAAACACCCCCTCATACCTGTGTTGCCTGGGGTAACGATTTCGACCACGAAAGTCCTTATACACAAGAGTTCTTTGACAGGGTAAATAAGTTCTGGATTGAAGAATTTAAAATTGATGGTTTTCGCTACGATTTTACAAAAGGATTGACACAAACTTATTCTACATCCGAAACCTGGCAGGACGGACAAAACTGCGGAAACTGGACAGACTGGAGCCGAATTAATATAATAAAAAGAATGGCCGATAAGGTCTGGGAAGTGAAAGACGATGCTTACATCATTCTGGAGCATTGGGGAAATGCCGAGGAGGAAGATGAGTTGGTTTCCCATGGAAATGGAATGCTTACCTGGAGAAAGCTTCATTATAATTTCGAAAAGTTATTATGTGGTGAGGAAACCAATAACCTGTCGCTTGGCGGAGCACAGTCAGATACCCGGATTGTATTTTCCGGTAGTCATGATGAAGAGCGTCTTGCTTTTTCTACCTTAAACTGTCAGAGCAATGCCACTGCCATGATGCAAAGAATGAAATTAGGCGCTGCCTTTATTTATACAGTGCCTGGACCAAAAATGTTGTGGATGTTTGAAGAACTGGCAATGGACTATAGTCTTTTTACCTGTGAAGATGGTTCAGTGCAATACAACGATGGATGCAAACTGGCAGTAAAACCATTTAAATGGAATGAATACATGACCGATCCTAATCGGGTTGATGTGTATGAAACTTACGCTGATATCATTAACCTGAGAACACAAAACCAGGTATTTACTCACGGTTATTTTAGATTTGATGAAGATGGTGATGCAAATTTTGACGATTATGAAACTGGAGCCTTGCGCCAGATTCAGATTACCCATGAGACCATGGATGTGGTTATAATCGGTAATTTTGGAAATGAAGGAGGTAGCATAACACCTGCATTTACTAAACAAGGTACCTGGTACAATTATTTGAACAAAGAATATCCAACGTACGAGTATACTGGTCAAACCAGTTATTACCTGGCTCCAGGGCAATTCGAGATTTTTACCAGCGTGCCCATTGACGATAACCAGGTGCTGGCACCGACAAATTTAACAACAACTATATCAGGCAATGATGTTACACTAAACTGGGTTGATAATGCTGATAACGAAACAGCATATCAAATTGAACGATCAACATCGGCTACGGGTGGTTTTGTGGCTTTGCCGCTTCAACCGGTTAACACAACTTCGTATATCGATCAGGGCCTTGCCAATGGTAAGTATTACTACAGAGTAAGGGCAAACGGTGATTCTGAACCTTCAGATTATTCTGAAACTGTTCCTGCTCAAGTTGGACCAACTCCAGGTGTAAAGGTACATTTTAAGAATACGGATAACTGGAATCCGGTTAAGATATACGTATTCGACTGGGATTCCAAAACAGCCATCGATGGATGGACATGGTCGGGGGTTAACATGACACAGGAATCGAATTCTCCCTGGTACACTTATACCATTGAGGTGGAAGTAACACCGGGAATGGTATTCAATAATGGTTCCGGACTCAAATCAAAAGACTTAACCCGTACAACCGAAGGATGGTATGACTTTGGCTCCGAGCAATGGTACGATGTGTGCCCTGGTGATTGCCCCACACCACCGGTTCCGGAAATAAGCGTTGATAAACCAGGGGGTGAATATGAAGAAACTGTAACTGTGGTGCTTTCTGCAAGCAATAATGGTAACATAACTTACACCACCGATGGAACGGATCCAAGAAATGGAGTGGATTATAACGAAGCGCTAACCTTTACTTCAACAACCCAATTGCGCGCGATTGCTACTAATAATGAAGGAGAATCGGACGAACTGGATGAAACATATACGGTAATACACCCTGTGCCTGTATTAACTGTTGATCCTAAAGGAGGCGAGTTTGTGGGAGTTATTGATGTAACCCTTGAAGCTTCCCATAATGGTGTAATCTATTATACACTTGATGGTTCTGACCCCAAAAATGGAACCATTACACACTCGGGGCAACTTCAGTTTGCCGGTGATACCCCATTACGCGCAATTGCACTAAATGATAATGGTTACTCTAACGAAATTGAAGAGTATTATGACAAGGTTGAGTCAACATGCGATACTATTTTCTATTACAACTCAAATAACTGGTCAACTGTAAATATTTATTTATTTAATGCCAATGGAGATGCATTAGCAGGTTGGCAGTGGCCGGGAGAACCAATGATACAAATTGACAATTCTAAGTGGTACTATTTTGTAAACTGCGAAACGGTTGATGTGGGTATAGTATTTAACAATGGATCAGGCCAACAATCGGACAACGAGTTTAGTAACAGTGGATGGTTCTATAACGGAAGTTGGTATACAACTTGCCCGGGTAACTGTCCAGGCGAACAGCCTGAAGGCCTGGCGCTACATTGCAAGAAACCTTCAGATTGGTCAACTGTTTACCTGTATTATTGGAGCACAACACCCAGTGTATCCTCGCCGGGATGGCCTGGAGTTCCCATGAGCGATACTGATGGAGACGGTTGGTATGACTATACCATCGAAGGTGTGGAATGTGCAAATGTAATCTTTAGCAATCAGGGTGCTCCTCAAACAGGTAATTTAACAAATGTTTGTGAGGAAAGCTGGTACGACAATGGTTGGGTAAGTGACCCAGGATTTAAGAATGCTGGTATGACCGCACAAATAAACACCTTTGTCTCGAAGCCTTATCCAAATCCATTCAGCAAAGAAATAAACATTCGCATAAACGAGGCTGATGCTGAGGTAACTGTTCAAATTTTAAGCTTAAAGGGAAGCATAGTATTTACCGATGTGTTAAGTTCTGAGAATGATGGTATACTAACCATACACCCCTCGATTCCTGAAGGTCTGTATTTATTGCAGATTACTTCAAAGAATACAATTCAAACCTTTAGAATTTTAAAGGAATAATATCCTGGTAGGAATTCTTAATTCGTTTTAAAACCATGCTGGTCATAATTACCAGCGTGGTTTTTTTATATTACCAGCGTGCTTTTTTTGGTTATTCGGCTTTTTAAGTTCTTAGTGGTAAGCCAATTATAATTTTTACCCTCTAGCCGTTAGATTACACGAAAATAATTTCTATTTTTCGGTAGTTTTTTTAAAAGGAGAAAGATAGGATGAGGACTGAACTTACAAATAGTATGCTGGAAAAAGTTGAAGATTTTAATATTTACAAAGCCACCTATAAAGGGATAATTACCACCGAAGATTTTATTCAAAATATTGATGCAGCCAGAAAACTAGATTTACCACAGGATATTTGTTTGATTAATGACTACAGACAGGCAACGTTCAAAGACATCAATACGCAAATAATTGACGATTTAGTTGCAAAAGTGCAGGAAGCTTCAAATGATTACCGTAGTTTGCAAATTGCATTTATACATGAAAACCCTCGGGATCAGGTGATGAGCGAATTATTCAGAATAAGGGCCAGTAAAATTAAGGGTTTACATTGTAAAATATTCTGTACCCTGGAGGGTGCATTGCAATGGTTTGGGAAAGTATAAAAAAAGCACCCCGTTTGGGAGGTGCTTTTCATCTATTGATAATCTTATTATTTTTCTGATAGATAGCTGGCTATTCCTTCCTGGGTGGCCGAGAGTGCTTTGTCTCCCTTATGCCAGTCGGCAGGGCAAACTTCACCGTTTTCTTCGAAGTATTGTAAGGCATCGACCATGCGAAGAGCTTCCTCTACGCTCCGACCAAGGGGCATATCGTTAATTACCTGATGGCGCACAACACCTTCCTTGTCAATTAAAAATAATCCACGATAGGAGCGAGGCTCTCCTTTAAAATCAGCTTCACCTTCATCATTATATTCCCATTCTCCGGCAAGTACATCGTAGTTTTCTGATATTGATTTCGACTGGTCTGCAACCAGAGGATACTTAACACCTTTAATTCCGCCATCCTTTAATTCAGTTTGAAGCCATTTCCAATGGGAAAACTCGGAGTCTACAGAGCACCCTACAACTTCAACATCTCTTTTTGCAAATTCTTCTGCTTTTTCCTGAAAAGCCAAAATCTCTGTTGGGCAAACAAATGTAAAATCTGCAGGATAGAAATAGAAAATCACATATTTCTTACCAATAAATTGTTCAAGCGAAAAACTTTCCTTTATATCTCCACCGTTTACTACGGCAGGAGCATTAAAAACCGGAGCTTTTTTTCCAACTAATACAGCCATTTTTTTATTTTTTTTGAAATGAATAAAACTATAAATTGATTTAATACCTCAGTAACGATTTTCGTTTTAAATTGTTTTAGCAATAACAAATAAAATATGAGCCCTCTAAAACTCTATAATTTCAGGCCTTCTATTAGCGAATTCGGGCATGCGGTATTGTGGATAACTGGTAAAATTAATAAATTCTGTATCGGAGTTTGTTAATCCTGGAGATAGCGGGAAAAAGTTAAATTGTAATTGTATTGTGTTAAATACAAGCCGTTCATTTCTTAATCGTAATCCTATGCCTGCCGACAGATACATGGGATTATCAAACAATGCCCCCTTTGAATGATTTATAATTGCCGCGTCGGCAAAGGCATAATAAACAAATCTAAAACCATAAAGATAGTGAGGCGAATAATATACAAACTCGTTGTTGAGAAATAATCTTTTATCGCCTTTCAGCAATCTGTTGTTAATCCCTTGTAAACCATTTTCGTTTTCTACAATGGTAAACTCATCATCAAAGCGATTGATTCCCTGAACATAATTTGCTTCAAAAAAGTGTCTGAACTGATGTCGATACGTGCCCAGCAAAGGTGTCAGGTATAAGAAATTATACC
>DNTK01000594.1 GCA_003508755.1 Bacteroidales bacterium
CAATTCTTCATGGGAAAGGGAATGGAATATTAAGGCAACTAATTCGCGATTACCTGGCCTCACTCAATTTTGTAAAAACCTGGAAAGATGCCCATGCCGCCAGGGGCGGAGCAGGGATTACTGAAGTAGTGCTGGATTTATACTAGCTTTAACCAATTCACAATTAAAAAGAATCATGAATAAACGGTTTTCTTTATTTAACAATGATAAGCCATATCTACTTGAGTTATTAAATATTCTGGTTGTAGGTATTATGGTAGTTATTGGAACTTTCCCGGAGAACCTATGGACGTACTCAACTGGAATTGATCCCCCATTATCTTGGGCATTCAATTATTTATATGATAATGATCTTAAGCTAGGACAGCACATAATATTTCCTCATGGACCACTTGCCTTTTTAATGTATCCCCTTCCGGAAAACATTCTAATTGCAACATTGGTCAGGTCGGTTTTCAAAATATTGTTGGTCTATAATTTATACTGGATTATTGCTGGTACTTATAAAGAAGTTCGCTGGCTGTTGGTTTTTATAGTTGCCTTTGGCCTATCGATCATAACAGGATTCAATCATCTTTTGTTGGCAAACGTAATTCTGATGTATTGTAATAGTTATTTACATAAGAAAGATGTGTTTAAATACATGGCTTTAACCCTTACAGCCCTTGCGTTTTATGTAAAGGCATATGTTGCCATTTTATCAGGAATACTGTCTTTATCCTATATACTGTTTAATTTTTTTAAGAGCAGGAACCTTAAAACCATTGCAATTGATTCTCTTGTTTTATTGGCAACCATTGTTTTGCTCTGGCTTAGCATGTATGGTAATTTAGTTGGGTTTATTAATTACATATGGGGAATGCTTCAGTTAGCCCAGGATAATTCTTCAGCCGCTGCTTATTATCCACACAATAATTGGCTGGTTCTTGGATTGTTCTTTTTTACTATTAGTATAATCGTACTTATTAATCGAACTAAAAAGTTTTCCTTTTTTCTGGCGTTAATTGGAATCAGTGTATTTGCAGCATGGAAACATGGTATGGCCAGGCAGGATATTTATCATGTAAAAGGATTTTTAATATACATAGTCACATGTCTGTTAATTTTGGTTTTGTTTATAAGAAGAAATAATTTTCAGAATACAGTATTGTCACTCCTCGCTATTTTTCTGCTTTCAATTAGCATGAAGGGTTCCGTAAACTATTTCCGTTCGAAGTATGAATTATTTCGGGCACAGAATTTTATTGAATTTGTAACTGAATTTCCGACTCTTAAAAACCGTTCAATTTCCGTCTCTCAAAGGGAGATTCATAAAAATAAATTACCCATAGCCTTTATTGATTCAATTGGTAAAGCAACTGTGGATATTTACCCCTGGGATTATTCATTTATATCCGCCAATAATTTAAACTGGCAACCCAGGGTGGTGATTAATAGTTATGCAGCATACACTTCCTGGCTTGATAGCCAAAATGAGAAACACTTTAATTCCGCATTAGCACCCGAAATACTTATTGTCGAGAAGTTTAAGAAAAGAAACCTAAATGGAGGAACTATTTCCAGTATCGATGGCAGGTATTTATTAAACGACGAACCTAAAACCATTACAAGTATAATCGAAAACTATGAGTATTGGTTTTCCAACGAAAGGGTTCAAATTTTAAAAAGAAGAAAGGAGCCGATAAGTCTGTTATCTGAGATAATAACAAGTCAAGAAGCAACATGGGGTGAATGGATTCAGGTGCCTAAAAGCGAAGGAGAAATTCTTAGGGTACGTCTTCAACTTAAAAAGAGCTTTTTGCAAAAACTAAAAGCATTTTTTTATAAAGATGAACAGTTTTGGATTTACCTGAAACTTGAGAACGACATTATACATAAATACAGAATAGTTCCTAAAAATGCCGCAGATGGTATTTGGATTACTCCATATTTCTTCGATAATTCAAATGTTAAGAGCGTTAAGGAAATAATGATTAAGGCATCAAATCAATCTATACTTAAGGATAGAATTGTGCTTGAATGGGATGGTATTGAATCAAGTGAAAAAGGAGTAGTTGAGAAACTGTATACTGATATGCAAGCTAAACCAGGTACGATACTCTTTTCTTCAATTAATAAATTTGAGCAACCTGAGGTTACCTATTGGGGTGAGCTGAAAAATGAGCATAGATCTGATAACGCCATGAATGGCAATTATTCACATAGCGTAAAAGCAAAGAGCTATTCTCATACACTTTCCATTCCGATTGATAGTTTAACCGATAAGCCCTTTACAATTTCTGCAGGTTGTTGGGTAAACGCTTCGAATTATAAATTATCGAAAGATATTTTATTGGTTATTTCAATTGATGATAAGGAGGGCAATGTGCTTTGGAAAGGAAAACATATTGATAGCCAGATAATAGAAAAAAAAGGTTGGAATCATGTATTAAATTATTCTGATTATAAAAATGAGAAACCCGATTGCGTTCTAAAGGTTTATGTTTGGAATAACAGTGATGAAGAGGTTTTGATAGATGATTTTAGGGTCTTAGTTAAAGCAAAAGCAACATCTTCAATGAATTCAGGGTTATAATACTTTGAATAAAGCTATAAAACCTAAATTGTTAAGTTAATATTTTGTTTTTTATAAAAAGGAACTATGATAGAGTTTGATTACAAAATACTTCAATGTCCCATTACAAAAGAAGAATTATTATTTACTAATAAAAAAGAAGTGTCGAATTACCTCGATGAACAGGATTCGGTTCAGTTTAATAAGAAAAACATTGAATGTGGATTTATAAATAAATCCGAAAAATATTTTTATCCGATAATAGAAGATATAATATTATTACTTCCGGTATATGCCTTTTATATAGGAGAAGATAGAGATTTAAGGGAAAAGATGGTTTTTGATAAAGAACGGGTTTTCAATTACTATAATGATATTACTTACGACCTTAAAAACGGAAAGAAAATTTATAAGGATTCTCCAAAATGGGTCGACTTTAGGGATGTTGCAAACAAATATATCAGAAACTCATTTACGAAAGCAAAGAAATATTTAAACCCAAAAGGAAAATACTTGCTTGATATTGCATCAGGCCCAATTGGGCTTGAAGAATATTTAGAACTGTCAGAAAACTTTGAGTATCGGATTTGTG
>DNTK01000370.1 GCA_003508755.1 Bacteroidales bacterium
GCATTTGCTATAGCCGATGTTGGCATTAGTTATTTTCTTCTTTGAGCTAACCAGAGTGTATGTTCTCTCGATATAGCATTCTCCGCATCTAGAATGAATTCAGAAAGTTGCTCTTCATCTGAAACATTGTGAGACAGCTCTTTGATAAAGTTCAATTCTTCGGCAGCCGTTGTGTAGGCCTGTTTTAATTCTTGGTGTTGTTTTATCTGCAACCAACTTATGGCCGCTGAAGCGATAGTAGTGAGTAATCCAACTAGGTTCCAATTATTATCAGGGTTCTTGATAAGAAAAACGATAGAAATTAGAGCAACAGCTTGCGAAGCAATAATTAGAATAAACCAAAGATTAGACTTTTCTTTATTCCATTCAGCCTTGTTGGCATACCATTCTTTCTGATTTTCAATTCTATTCTCTATGTAATACTGCTTCTTTTCATTTACGGACATTTCTCTTAACTCTAACATTTTGTCCGTGATTATCTCTTTGTTAAGAATCTTAGAGTTTAATGAACCCGAAAGATTTGCGAACTCATTAGCAATTTCTTTTATCCTGTTGATGAATCTGGTTTTTGCTTCATCAATTGAAATGTTAGATTCATAGTATTCCGAACACATTGAAAATCGCCAAGTAATTGTTTTGCAAGATTCTGCTAAAGCTCTCCCCTGATACCAAATGTCTTCATATTTCTTGCTTTTCAGAATTATTGTAAGAATTAGGCCTGTTAGAAGAGAAAGTCCAGTAAAAATGTGAACTGCCAATTTATATTCAGTTGTTTGAAAGCTATATATGGCCAAAAATGCCGCAAAGATCATAGCAATTAAGTCGACTCTAATGATATTAAGATAGGTGTTTTGAGAGTCTATTGAGAGCTTGTCAGAAGCTTGAAAATAATTTGGATAATCGTTAAACTCCATTACGGCCTTACTTTTGTTTTCTTAGAAATTTCCGAAGCTCTCTTGTCAAAAGCTTTATCGATATATTCATTTGGCGACTTGATGAAGTCATCCCATTTGACCAACACACAATAATGATCATCATATGCCCAAGAACATTTATTGTTGGGTATGTAATAGTTGTAACTGAACTCTCGAACTGTTGATGAATCATTGATATTTACATAGTTGTGTGATTTACCACATGTACTACAGATCCCAGAGCCAGTGTAAATGGAAGCATACATATCTGGTAACACAATTCCTAAGATTCCACTCTTAGTGTTTCCTTGTCCATTGTATAAGGATGCTTGGAGTTCTCTCTTTATAAATCTTTGTTCGTTCCAACCTAAGTTTTCACTACTCCTAGTACCTATTAAACAGATTGTTACTGTGGAGTCAGATAGATATTCCTTTCTTATTTTATTCAGTATATAGTCCTCATCATCAGAATTTATCGGTTCATTGAGTGACTTATCAATCATATCAACATCTAATTCTTCCAGAATATACTTCTTGTAGGCAGCGTCTTCAGTTTTGAAAGTAATAAAGCATTTATGTCCCATAGCTCTTTTTAATTAATGCCAACGGTTCGAATATGAGGCGGCGGGCAAATTCAATGCTGTTTCAGCATCCCCGGCTAGTGCCTTTTGCTGCCTTTGTGCAGCAAATAAATTCAATCCGTTGCTATGTTTAATAAATGTACTAATGTTAAAAGTTACTGCAGTCAGCCCGCTGACTTATATTTATTGTTGTATGCCGTAATCTACAGCTAATTCAATTTTATGGAACTTAATCATTTGTGCTATCATTAGCTTTAACATATTGAAAATCCTAATTTCAAATTCTTAGAATATGGATCCCAGTAGAAAATCATCTTATTAAATACTCAATCATGATTTATTAGACATCAGACATACTAGAATCAATCATCACTCAACTCCATATGTCTATGTTTTCCATTTTCAAAGATGGAAAAGCCTTTCATTAAAATATTGCCATTTTCATTGTAATGAGCTATAAAATGGGAATACTCATAATCTTTGAATTTTCTATCATAATTTAATTCCGCTCCCAAAACACCATTTTTATAATACTCTTTCAAGAAAGAAATTTTTCCATTTCTGAAAGCAAATTCTTTAATTAATGTATTCGTTTTGGGATCATACATTGAGTAATGTCCGTTTAGAATGGTAATTTCACCTTCTTTAGTTTTTTGTTTGGTTTTAATTAAGAATTGCTTATATGTAGCTGACATTAAGCCACTATCAAAGCGTGTATCATTTTGATAGTAGACAAACCTAAAATATGTCGCTTTTTTTTCTTTTTTGACAATTTTAAAGTCACTGGATAAGAGTTCTACCCAGTATCCAACTTTTTTTCTCTTCTCGTCAACCTGGTTAAGAGTATCAAAATCTAAATCGCTATAATATTGGCCAAAAATCAAATTAGCTGGAATGACTAAAAAGAGGGAGAATAAAAGCATTACAATCATTAAACGTTTCATCGGTCGATTCTTTATGGCATACAACGGCATGTGTAAGTGATGGTGCGCTTTACAAGCACTTCTGAATCACCTGGCAGCCCGTTAATTAATTGTTTTACTGTTTAAATATACTACAATCCCCGCACTAGCACTTACATTTTGTTAAGGCAATTCATCAACCTTGTATTGGTAGCGTTGGCCTTTGCCAATTTTAATAAGCTAACACAAAGCTTTCTTTTGCCCTGCACTAAAAA
>DNTK01000191.1 GCA_003508755.1 Bacteroidales bacterium
ACCACAGGCTGCCACCACCTTCGGTTTTTTTTGGTAAAGCAAAAAAACAAGCCGGAGCATTTTCCAATAACCAGCAAGCATTCATAGCCGCTCCGCCCAGCTGGCCAATTTTTAGACCTTCCAATTGCATATCAAGTGCCATACTTTTTAGTTTCAAAAGCACATCTTCAAACACCTCCAGTTTATTAAAACTCCGATTATAATAAAATGTGAGCTCATTTTTATGGGTTTGCTTCAGGTTCCAAGGAATAAGATTTCTAAACGCGCCTTGACCATGCACGGCATGATAGAGGTTTTTGTTTACCGGATCGTAAACAACTCCTAAAAATGGTTCTCCGAATTTGCTAATTAGGGCAATAGAAACTGAATACCCCGCCAGCCCCTTAGTAAAAGGTAAGGTTCCATCCAAGGGATCAATACACCAAAAATAATCTTTCTCTATACGGCTTTTATCATCAGTGCTTTCTTCGGTAAGCAAAGCCAAATCATATGTTTTAATGGTGGGCAGGAGTGTTTTTAATATCACTTCCTGACTCTCAAAATCAACTTCGGTTACCACCTGTGAAGCTTCACTATCGCCACCGGCCTTTTTTTCTGTTTTAAAGTCTTTCCCTGAATAGGCAGAAATAAGCTTCCCTGCCGATAAGGCTGCCTCTATAGCCATTCCGCATAGGGTATTGAGTTGTTCGGTATTGAGCTTCATTTAATATGAGTTTTTGTTCAACTCCTCCACTACTTCTCTGGCCAAGCGTTCGCTATAGCTGTGTATTTTCCAATGTCCGGGACTCCATCCTTTCATGAAACGGTGGAAATCGGTCCAGGCCATTGCATATAATGGACGCCAGTCTTTTTCGAGTTCACGAAAATCCACTGCCACCTTCCTTTCTGTTAAGGCATTTTCTAATTCCGCAAAATAATGATCAAGTAATTGGGTTTCCAATTCCTCACAATCATCCTCATACAGGCAGCTGCCAACGAAATAGGCCAGGTCCTTCATGCCTACTCCTCCGCCAACATATTGAAAATCGACAGCTGCAACTTTGTTACCATCTCTTGAAAAACAAAAATTTGCAAGTTTTGCATCGCCATGTACCAGGGTTTGAAATTTGCTGCTGCGCAGCTGCTGATCAATGGCCTGCGCAGCATTTTTTAACGGCAGATCCTCCATTACTTTAAGTTCATCAGGACGCGTACCCAAGTGCCAGTAGGTCCCTACTTCCCATAAATCGTCTTGTTTGATATTAAGAAAAATGGCATGAAAATGGGCCAGCCATGATATGCATTGCTTTATTTCTTTCTCAGTAACATATGTTTTACGTTCACGAAACCCTGCCTCATTTAAATCCTCCAATACCATAAGCACTTCGTCACCATAGGTTTCCAGGGCTAAACATTTGGGAATGTAACAATCTACATCGCACTTTTGGCTGTAATTTTCATAAAAGGCCATTTCAACCTGGTACGACTTTAGTTTTCGCTGATGCGATAAATCGGTGTTCCACCCTCGAGGATGATTATGACCTTTTGGCAAAAGCACATGCTTTACCACCACACTTTTCATGGGTGATCCCTTTAAGCCGTATCGCATAATTTTACCATACCCGCTCCAAAGGTTTTGTATAAGCTCAACTTCAAAAAAGCTTGTTGCGCCTGTGCTTGATAAAAGTATTTCCTGAAAATGTTTATTCATAGCAAAAAAGTCGGGCAAATATAACAAATCCCTGGTTGATGGGATTTTATTTAGACTCTATACAAACTAGAACCAGCCGTTTGATGAAGCTAACAAATGCCGTATTTTGCATAAAAAACTCTGTAATGCGTAAGTATTTTTTTCTTTTGTTGCTGGCTTATTCAACCGGCATGTTTGCTGGAAAAGGCTCCATAAATTTTGTTGAAACCACTGTTCGTCTGGCCGAAGATGGCGCTGCCATCGTTGGCTATACGGTGCAATACAGGGTCGTTTCGGGTGAGCTACATGGCTTTTATTTTTCTGGAAATGACCGGTTGAAGATTCAGGCTTTTGCTACCGAATCCTATGCCATCGATGATTTTGGTAACCGGTATGATTTGGATATTAGCAAGGTTGGTTCGGATAAATGGGATATCATTCTGGCCAACAATGCCGGGGTTTCAAGTGGTACCGTCACCTATTTCTTCTATTTCAGTACGCATTTCAATAAAGCCGGATACCTGGTTAATACCGAAACCAACGAGGGCAAAATGCTCACCGCTTTTAACTGGTCGCCGGTACAATGGGATGAGGCCTCTAAGATGGATCATTATACCCTAACAGTTATTACCCCACACGATGTGGAAACCAAAGAAGAGGTTTTGCGCAATTACTACATGGACCAAAATGTTGTACAAACTGAAAGCTGGGTGAACGAAAAATTTCTAATCGATTACCAGGCATCACCAAAAGGAAAACTAAAAATTTTATTCCACAAAAATAAGCCAGGCAATCGCTTTGATATGCGCACACAATTTTATATGCCGGCGGATTGGTTTAAGCTCGAAGTTGCAGATACATATATGCACCAGAATTCTTCTTCGCCGGTTGTTGAATATTTTAATTATAGAAGAGATAAACGCATCTTGCTGCTTGTATTTGTAGGGGTGGTAGTGCTTTTTTTCCTACTGGTAAGAGGTAAACACAAATCGATGGTGAAAGCCAAAGCGGGATTAGATGATATTAACTGGGGTCAACTTGATTGGTCACCACCAAAACTGGAGCTTTCGAATTACCGTGTTAAGGGGAAAATTTGTAAAGACCTAACAACATTGGAAGCAGCCTTCTACCTTGAAATTCCTTTTAAAAGTATTCTAAGCGGAATGATTGCAGCCATGGAAAATGAAAACCTCATCGAAGTAATCAGCAGTTCACCGCTGAGAGTAAATGCCGATCAATATCGCGATATTGGAAAACTGGGTGAGTACGAATCGCAATTATATATCAGTCTTGCCGATGATGGAGAACTTTCGCAACAAGAGCTTGAAGTTCTGATGAAGCTGGCAGTTAAGAATATTCAGAAAAAGGCATGGGACTGCGATGTGGAAGCTACGAAGGAATATTATCGACAGCAAATGGGCAAATGGGAAGCAAAAAACATTCCAGAAGATAAGCGCGAAAGCTACCGAAGTTATTGCAGTAATTACCTTTGGTACCATTGGTACTATTCCCATCATCCCTACTACCATTATCGGTATCACGATCGAAATCCGCATGAATACGAATACGACATACCGGTAGAAACAGATCACCTCTTTCTCGACAACAGCGATGTCCTCGAAAACATCAATGTGTGCCACGATGCTTGTCACTCTGCTTGTCATTCGGCCTGCCATTCGGCCTGTCATTCAGCCTGCCATTCGGCTTGTCACTCAGCATGTGTAAGCGGAGGATCGCATTAATGAAATGGAAAAAGAAAAATAACACCGCTCTGAAATGGATCGATGAATTCATCGAAAATGTACACCCTTATATCTTTGTGCGCACTGAAGACAATATCTTGATAAAGCGTCCGAACCAGGCCACTAAAATAAACGGTACAGGTGCCAGGATTCTTCATTTCTTACTCAATGGAGGTACCATCTCCGAACTTCTGAAAAAGGCCGGGAACGATAAAGCACAGGAAATAGAATTATTTATGCTGGCAGTAAAATCATATTTTGAGGGTACCCTTAATGAATTTAGTTTCAATCCTGCTGTAGAAAGTTCACCCTTCGAAATGAATTTCAGCACATTGCCTGTTTTATCAGAATTTGCCCTTACTTATAAGTGCAACATCAAATGCCAGTTTTGTTATGCCGGTTGCAACTGCACCACCAATCCGATCGAAAGCAACAAGGAATTATCGCTTGAGGAATGCTATCAAATTATCGATAGTATCTTTAAGGAGGCAAAGGTTCCTTCTATAAGTTTCACGGGCGGCGAACCTACATTACGGCGTGTTGTATTAGTTGCTTGCATTGCCTATGCCAAAAAACTGGGCATGCGTGTAAACCTCATCACTAACGGAACACTTGTAGACCAAGAATATGCCCGGGAGCTGGTAGATGCAGGGCTCGATTCTGTTCAGGTGAGTATTGAAGGCGTTACAGCTGATGTTCATGATTTGGTAGTAGGAAAAAAAGGAGCCTTT
>DNTK01000358.1 GCA_003508755.1 Bacteroidales bacterium
GCTTAAATGTTTTTTCGAGCTCATTTCGGTTTTCACCGGCTATTTCAAGCACTTGTTCGACATTTTCGGGTAAAGGCTTGCCACAGGCAATTGCGAGGAGTAGTAATGGTATTATCGTGTATTTCATATAAGCTTTTTGAGAGAGCCAAAAATAGGGATTATTTTATAGAAATTATAATTGCCAAGGTGGAGCAAAACTTAAATACCCTAGCAAAATAAAGTCAAGGAGTTTTAATTATTATTTACACGAGGCTCCTCAGAAGTTTGTCATATTAAACACAGATTATCATACAGAACCAAACGAATCCTGAGTAATTAGGAAGAGGTTAGCACTGCTAACCCCTCACGAGCTATAATTTATTTTACTACTAAATCATATTCAATTAACTCCCATGTTTCTCGGTAATTTGCCATATATGGCCCTATTGATTGATATGGATCTTTTATTTCAATGTTTGGAATTATTCTTTCACGCTTTAGCATACCTATTTTCGAGACATATTCAATTGTTGAAGCTTCGGAATCTGCTTTATACGTATATTCTATTTTAAAGGCATCTGCACTAATACCATTAATGTTAATATTTTCCTGTGCAATCACTTCCTTTATTACTTCACCTGAAGCATTGGTTTCCCAGCGAGTTCCAATTTCAAGCGGATAGATGAGAGTTTTTTCATCGAAATTATATTCATGGGTTGATTTAAAGATGCCCGTAAAAATGTCCATCTTCATGTAGGTTTCGTATCTGTAAGGGAAAAGAAACATGGTATTTAAACCACGCGTAGAGCCGCTATGATCACAAAAAAGCCCTTTGTTTGTATGCGAATAAAAATCGATAAATCCCCTGCTTGAGTCTGACAAGTAATGTGTTACTATTATAGCACCTGGAGCGGTTGCTGGTTGAATATTCTCATAAACTCCAACATGTATGGTGTCAATTATTACAGTATCCGTAATATTGCCATAGGCAGGGATTATATCTGAAATATGTTGTTTGCGAACATATTTCCAAAAGTTGCCATAATCCAAAGGGTACCTAATACCATTAGAAGAATTATTCTCTGTTTCGCAGGCTATTACAAAGAATAACATTGCAAGTAATATTTGGCTTTTTGTTTTCATCGTTTCTAATAAAAATAAAGATTGTTAATCCATTTTACCTTAATGAAGCTATGTTAATCAAAGGATGGTTCTAGATCTTGCTATTTAAATATAGGTTTAAAAATGAAGTTATTTGGAGCTAATGTAAAAATGAGGATTAATAAAAGGACAATGATAAGGTTATAGTAAACAAAACGTCTTCTTAGTATAAGTAGGCCGTCAAATTCTTTTTTGTTTTCAGTATTAAGCTCTTTTGATAAGTCCTGATAAGTTTTAAAACTTAAAAAACTGTCAGAGACGGGCTTATTTTTAAGAAAAGAGTTCATTTTGTTTGTAAAAACACTTATCCTATTCCCAAGATAAAACATCATAAAAAGCAATATAAAAGTGACCATATTTTTTTTAATAATAAACACTAAATACTTACTAAGTTACCATCTAAAATAAATGAGTGATTAATACTAGAATAGTTTACTGCTTTCTTGATTTCGGAAAAACCTGAGGTGATTGAGTTACCTTTTCCAATACCAATACCTAATTTAATAATACCACAACACCCATCTGGAATATGCCACATGAAAACTGTTCAATACTAAAAAAATAATAATTTACCTGATGATAGCATTTATTGGCATTTTTTGCATTAAAAAATATTAGGTTAAACCAGCACGGAATATTCTTCCTATAGGTAAATTGTAAAACCAACATTAAATTTTATTTGATTCCCCAAAATCTCTTCATTATTCGATGCAATTGGTTGTTGCTCACTAATAAACTCTTTCTGAAATGCATAAGCCAACTCACAGTTTATCGATGTGTTTTCTGAAAAGAAGAAGGCTAAACCTATACCTGCACCTAATTTATAGGTATTGGTTTTATAGGTATTTTTTCCTTTAACATCGTCAAACTGTAGGTACTCAAAGGTACTTTTCAGGTAGTTAACCGAACCTGACACCATGGAGTAAGCATATAATTGCTCTGACAGGGGATAATAATAAGCAAGTTTAGGTCCAATACCTGTTGAAAAAATTCTGCTCTCCAAATCAATATCACTGTATCCATCTTCTTGGCGGATACCAACACGGAAACTATTGCCCCAGGCAAATCCCAAATAAAGGTTGTCGTCAACAAAAATTCCAAACTCTGGATTAATATCGGTACTAAAATGATTTGATTTAGCGGATAAGTAATCCAATGAAATATTACCTCCTACTGACATACGACCTTTTTCAGTTTGTCCGATGGCTGCTACACATATTGTAAGAGCAATTGCTACTAAGAACTTCTTCATAATGTTTCTTTAATAATTTCTTAAATACTTTCTTTAATTATTGATTCGGATGATCTAATTCTCATTCTTTGTTAAAGCCTTCAATTATCTTCTTAGTGATATCCTGACTCTCGCGGGCATAGACAATAT
>DNTK01000560.1 GCA_003508755.1 Bacteroidales bacterium
ATAAATCCTTATTTGAGAACAAAGAACTATGGGATAATTATGATAAAGGGGGAGAGATAAAAAAGAAGCTTCCCTTTATTTTCAGCAAGATACCCTATGATGTTCAATCAATTCTTGATGTAGGTTGTGGGAATGGCGAAATAACCAACAATTTTCCGGAGAAATATGAGGTTACCGGAGTTGATAACTCCAAAGAGGCACTTGAGTTTGTAACAAAAGAAAAGATTCTTTGCTCTGCTGATTCAATTAAGGTCGAAGATCGCTCGTATGACATGGTGTTTTCAAGTGAACTAATAGAGCACCTGCCATCGGATATTATGCGGGGTTCTATGATGGAATTTAAAAGAATAGCGCGAAAGTATCTGTTTATTTCTGTACCCAACGACGAACAACTAGAAAAATGCCTGGTTTTTTGCCCGAATTGTAAAACTAAATTCCATGCCTACGGTCATTTGCATGCATTTACACCTAAATACTTAAAGGAGTTGGTAGGAGACGACTTTGTATTAATCTGGCATGATACGCTTGGCAAAAAGGTTAAGCGATACAATGACCTTCTTTTAAAATTAAGGCACCGCATTGCAAAGATATATTTTGCTCCCAATGAATATACTGTTTGTCCAAATTGCAATCATAAGAGTTTTGATCCTATTAAGGGGAATATGCTTTCGAAGCTATTTAACGGACTCAATCTAATAATTCCTAAGAAAGCCAAAAAGTACTGGCTAATGGTGCTTTTTGAGAGGAAGTAGCCTTAACCTGGAGGCAATATTTTTTTAATTTTATCTTCCCAGCTAAACCGTCTCTGAGCAAAGGCTCTTATCGCCTCCTGCGACAGACTTTGATTACGATAAAACGCAACAACATCATCGATATTCACAGCTGTCTCATCTGGAGGAACCTGCATAATGAAAGATTCGGGTTCTTTGATTGAAAAGTCTTCATATCCAATTATCGTTGCAAACCCTCTTGCCAGATATTCACCTAATTTTAAGATAGAGCCCTTTTCAAGGCCAATTCTATGCATGCCCAGACTTCCAATGGCAATGTGTGCCTCTGAAAAAATCTTATTGAGGGGGTCACCTTTTTTTGAGCCGTAAAAATCAACATAACCGGAGAGGTTATATGTCTCGGTGAGCTCTTTCAACTTGCTTAAAGCCCCGCCTTCCCCCACAACTTTGAAATATACTTTAAATGTTCTGTTGGTATTGTAGTATTCTTTTAAGCCCATAATAATTCTGTCGTAGCCATGCCATACAGAAATATTGGCCACACCGATTAACACTAAATAATCAGAAATTGCATTTTTTTTAATCAGCGGAATTTGGTTAAAGGAAACACCATTTTCGAGTTTTATGGTTGGTATGTTTAAAATAGTGCCATCGTAAGTAAAAGATATAGCCTTATTGATGTATTTATGAAGATATTCACGGTATTTTAAATCGTTTTTGACAACAAGCTTTTCTAAATAATTTTTGGGTTTAAGTTCTCCTTCGTAAGGGAATGTAGGGAATTCGATCCAGGTTATACATTTCCTTTGATGCAGCTTCTTCAGGAAATGTAAGAAAGGTTTATCACTACCAACATATCGAATATAAATTATGGAATACTTTTTCTTTTTTATTACTGAATATATTTTTGAAAAAATAAGGTAGCGAAAAAGCAGGAGGCGGCTGGGAAGTTTTAATACAACTTTGCCATTAAGACATAATGTATATTTATTAGTAAAGGAGACAATATCAAAACTATACCCGAATTTATTGAAAGCTTCTAACTGACCGTAGATCTTATTGAGTATGCCGGCCTTTCTGTTATTATATGTTTCTTCGAAATGAATATACAGGCCATCTTTTTTTATCGATTCACTTTGAGAACTTTGCATAATAGTTATTAGCGCAAAAAATAAATAATAATGTATCCGAATAGAAAGAATAAATCTCCTTTATTTAGAGATTAAAAAGTTAACAATTCTTCGGCAAGCCTTACCATCTCCATAAGGATTATGAGCTCGGGACATTTCATTGTAAACAGCACTATTTGTCAATAGCTCCTGTACTGACTCAATGATTATTTTTTTATCCGTACCAACTAGCTTCACTGTCCCGGCATCCACGGCTTCGGGGCGTTCGGTAGTATCGCGCATAACCAACACAGGTTTTCCCAGTCCCGGAGCCTCTTCCTGAATACCTCCACTATCGGTTAAGATTAAATACGACTTACTCATCATGTACACAAAGGGTAAATAGTCCAATGGAGCGATGAGGTGTATATTTGGAATATCGCCTAAAAGCTTGTAAACAGGTTCTTGAACATTTGGATTTAAATGAACAGGGTAAATGATATCGACATCCGGATTAGCATTGGCTATTTTGGAAAGTGCACCGCAAATGTTCAAGAATCCTTCTCCGAAATTTTCGCGGCGATGCCCGGTAACCAATACAATTTTCGATTTCTCGAGGTTAATTTTTTTATCAAAGAGTAAGGCCAGCTTTCCATGCACATCTTTTTTAAGTGCTTCGTTATTACTTAATCTGTCGATTACAATATACAAAGCATCGATTACCGTATTGCCTGTTACAATAATTTTCTCTTGAGGAACGTTTTCC
>DNTK01000121.1 GCA_003508755.1 Bacteroidales bacterium
GAAAAAGGTTGTGTAAGGAGTTGAAAACCAGTTAAAATATTGGTGCAGACCTATACCGTTTCGGATACCAAGGACAGTTTGCTGAAAAGGACGAAGAGACGGGGTATAATAGTTTTGAGGCTAGGTTGTATGATGGTAGAATTGGTAGGTGGCTAGTGCCTGATCCAGCTGGACAATATTGGTCGCCATATTTAGGAATGGGGAATAATTGGGTGAATGGAATTGATCCGGATGGAGAATGGGTCAAAGGCGCTGGATTTTGGAGGAATATTTTCAAGAAGGATGCAAGGATACATGCAGAAGGTATGGCAGCTGCTCATGGACCAGGCTGGTCTGCCCAAAAAATGAATGGAGATTGGGGTGTTGGGTATCATAGTGGTTGGTATACGAATAGTGCTTTTGCTCCAAATGGATGGAAATCTAGCTTCTTTTCATTTACTTTAGTTAATAAGGATGGCAGCTTAGGTGGAACTTTTGGGGATCATGTTTATTGTATGTTCCCAATGGATAAGCCTTTAGGTACACCTATGTTTAGTCCAATTGATTTAGTTGGCGGACTTGGTAGCCTTGGAAAACTTGGTGTAAAAGGAGCAGGCAAATTAGCTGCAAAGGGGGTGGCAGGATTATCTGATGATGTAGCAAAAACCTTTTCTAGAGGAATGTATTCAAAAGTTGTGTTAAATAAACCTATAACGCTTAGTCGATATTACGATAATGTTAATGCCTTTGCAAAGGGTAGATATATGACAAATCCTTCTTCAATTACAGGTATTAAATTTGTTGATAGAATGGGATTAGCACTTAAGCCTAAATGGAATGGGATGACTAAAGTTGCTAATTGGAATTTACCTGCAGGAACTACAGTATATAAAGGTAGGGCAGCAATGCAGTTCCCATGGATTGGTGGAAGAACTCAATATTTTGTTCCTAATCTAAATAATATTTCAAGGACTATAAGATAAAAAGAATGAGACTTAAAATTACAGAGGTAAGCTTTACAACTGAAGAAAATTGGCTTTTTAAATTAAGCGATGGTTATTCAGATTATTTCATTTTATCAGAGGAATTTTATAAAAAAAAAGGATTAAAAAACCCGATAGGTAAAAAAGAATTTGACTCATGGGATGTTGGTTTTTCAGTTTTATGTGAAGTCTTGGAATTTGAAGAGCAAAAAGTTGTAGTTAAAATAAACTAATATATTCATCCCACTAGAACTCAATTGATGCACATGACTATTTTATTAAAGATAAATAAACATAATACTAGGCATAACAAAATTTGTAAAGAAAAATAATGCTTGTAACAAATCCTACTTGTGCGCTTTTCTAAAGCGCCGATTTAGTAAAAAATTAAATATGAAAAGAATAAGTTACATATTACTTGCAATGCTATTCTTAGTATTAGCCTGCGAAACCGAAAACACCACAGAAAATACTGGTTATCGTTTTCCTTTAGATTATGGTAATTTCTGGAAGTATGTTCGTATTCAGAACATAACGGATATTAATCCGGCCTTTAGTGAGAGAAATATTACCGATACTGTTTATATAGATACTATTCTGGTAAGTGCTTATGAGTACAATCACCCGGTTTCGGGTGCTCCTGCTATAAAGGTTACACATTTCAATGCCGACTCAAGTAGGGGTGTTTTTGATTTTTACTCCCATACAAGTGAGGGTCTTTTTTGCGACCATGGCGGTACAACCCCCGATTTAAACACCATGCTACTTTTCCCTTATAAGTACGAAAACTATATGAATGTATCTATTTTAACCGGGTTCCCTAAATCGGCAAAGAATTTCGATTTTGTCGAAAAAACACTCATTTACCCACTTGAAGTTGGTACACGCTGGGAAACCAATGCTTCAGGCGAAGTAATAAAAGAAGTTGTTGCGCAGGAAAACATTACCATTAATGGCATTAGTTCAAATGCCTATAAGATTGAGTATACCTATACGGAAGATTCAAAGGCAACAACAACCGAATATGTTTCGGAAATCGGATTACTTAAGCGCGAAAGAATTATTCCAAATATCGAAATAAAAGACCCGCATCCATTGGCGGTGCCATACATAGCAAACTACCACGAGACATGGGAAATAATTGAATATGATTTTAGTTCAGGATCAGAGTAGATTATTGACAATGTACATCCCTCGGTCACTTATACTGGCGCGCGTTTGCAATGTGTGACGGTTAAATAAAAAATAACAAAGAAAAATAGGGCACGTCCCGATGCGTCGGGACGCGCCAGCAATAAGAGAATAAAAAAATGAAAAACATACAAGTAATAATAAACATTGTTCTATTAGCCGGCCTATTGGGTATTGGTGGCTACCAGCTAATAAAAAAAGATAAAACGGTTTATGTAGATGTAGGTCTGTTAATGCAGGAGTATAAAGGTATGAAAGCAGCCCGTGGAGAATACGAGCAAAAAGTGGCTCAGTGGCAGGCTAATGCCGATACGCTTATTGAAAAATTTCAGAACGAAATAAAGGCCTACGAGAAAGAAAGAAGTAAAATGACCCAACGAGAAAAAGAACTTAAGGAAGAATTGCTACGCAACAAACAGATGCAGATAAATCAATACCAGGAAGCGATTCAAATGAAAGCCCGCGAAGAAGAACAATTGCTTACCCAAAACATTACCAATGTGGTAAATGATTATGTAAGCGAGTTTGGAAAGAGCAAAGGATACAAATTTATACTTGGTGCTACAGGACAGGGTAATATATTATACGCAAGCGAGTCGAATAATATTACACAAGAAATAATTAATGGCTTAAATAATGAATGGGATATTGAACACCAAAAGTAAAATCACAAGACCTTAATGAATACTTTTTATAAAATATTAGCTCTGATAGGCTTAGTGATAATAATATATGCTTGTGGATCTAAAATGAACTATAATGAAATGATCGCTTATATTGATGATCCGGATAATGGCTTTGTACAAGAAAAAACTATTAATAACATCACCTACCGCGTTAGTTACAGGCCAACAGAATTACTTATTGCACAGGAAACCCGAACTAAGCAAAATATGTTATCAGATGAAATTCATGAGCTTTTTGAAAAATACAATAATCAACACTACTTTGTATTTTCAATCTCAAAAGGTACTTCAGAAGTTCAATATAGTTCAGCTAATCAGAATGAATATGCTCAATTGATTAATAAATTAAATTTCAATTTGCATGAAACTATTTTTCTTACATCGTCGGCAGGAGATACCTTAAATCTTATTAATTATCATTTTACTCCAACTTATGGCCTGACTCAATCTACCGATCTTCTATTCTTCTTCGAAAAAGAACAGGAAAAAGTTGAGTATCTACAATTCAATATAAAAGAGTTAGGACTGTATACAGGAAATACAAAATTTAGATTTAAACGTAAGGCATTGTATAGTAAAAGATTAAAAAACCAGCATCCAAATTCCAAGAATTAATATCGTTATCAGCATGAAAACATTAAAACTCCACTCACAGGCACTTTTCATATTTGTGTTAATTTTCAGTTTAAACCTGAAAGGCCAAAATACCGGACCTATCTCGCCGGAAGCTTCGGCCTTTGAACCCATTGATGCCAACGGAATGGTAAATCATTTAACCGGCGATTTAACATATGTATTACCATTATTAGAAATTCCCGGACCAGGTGGAGGCTATCCAATAGTATTGTCCTACCATGGAGGTGTAAGTGAGGATCAGGAGGCCTCGTGGACAGGATTAGGTTGGTCTGTTAACCCGGGAGCGATAAACAGGTCTGTGGCGGGTAATGCCGATGACTCAAAAGGTGCCATGAATATGCATTTGTTTCAGAAAGATGAAGACTCCGAAACCACACATAACACACATCTTGGTTTTAAAATAAGAAAGTGGAATGCTGGACTGAATTATAGTTATGGAGCACAAAGAAGTATTGGGGTAAATGTTTCTCTATTTGTTGATTTAAATGTTAATTATGGTGCTGGGGGTAAATGGTCTGGTGGCATCGGGTCCGGAGCTATGGGGTATAATATTGCCCACGATGTTAATAGCGGGTATACACAACATACCACTTCATTAGGCTTCGATTATTCATGGGATAATCAAGGAGGATCTGATATTGGGCTAGGATCTAAAATGGTGATGTTAAAAACATTAGCTACTGAAGGTGTATCTGCAATTTCACCTAGCTTGGTTGGATTGGGCAATGTGGCGCATCATATTGTGGTGCCAAATAATAGTGATTATACCGTTTATAATAACGGTGAATACAATAATTTTGTTTTGTTTGGCTGGGGGCATTCGACCACCACCTGGTTTCTCAATATAATGGATATCAATTACCTTTATGGCAGCATTAATTCTTATGCAGGGAGTCAAAAATCCTACGAAGAAAAAGGATGGGGTGCCCAAATTGAAAAATATGCAAATGATGCCATCGAAATAGCCTATAATGCCGACGATTTTTACGATAAAAGTTATATAAAGCAGGCAAACCTTACACTTCCCGCTTTTGATCATTATTCTGTATTAGCGCAAGGAATAACAGGCAGTATGTCACCCAAATACTTAAAAGACGTAGCTGTGCCTGGTCATAGTCAGGTAACCGAATACCACGACAATGGCAAAACAAAAATAGAACAAACCTATGCAATATGGGGACCAAATATGGGGCGGATCCCTGAGAATTACAAAATTCATTACTACATGAAAAATCTTAATGAATCGTACTACAGAATCTACAAAAACATTATTGAATATAACAACGATGGAAATCCGACAGACGACGATTTAAGCTTTCAGAACAATATTGTGGAATATAGTAATGGATCAGAATCAAATTACCATTCCTTAAGTAACAGACTCGGCTCCAGTAAATACATTCAATACTATACCTATAGCCAGGTAAATAATTTTATCGAAAATGGAATTTCAGCGGCAATTGACGATCTATTAATTGCCGAAGAATGTGACTATAGCCTGGCTTCAACAATTTCGTTAGCTGATGAAGATCCTATTGTAGCCTTTAAAATTACCAAGTCTGATGGGTTAACCTACCATTTTTCTATACCTGCTTATCAGTATGAAACACATTTCAACAACCAAATAGCTGATGATGAGACTATTGATAACTGGAAAATTGAGCATTATGCCTATACATGGCATTTAACCGCTATTACCGGTCCTGATTATTTTGACTACAATGGCGATCATATTGCCAATGAAGGTGATTGGGGGTACTGGATTAAATTTTCCTATTTCCACTTAACAAATGGTTATGTCTGGCAGTACCCATTTATTCCGGAAGAAGATGAAGAATACCAGCACGGGAGGAAGGATATTTATTACCTTGATAGAATTGAAACTGCAACACATATTGCTCTCTTTGAGAAAGATTGGAGGCAGGATGGATACAGCAAAGAAATCGCTGAAGAAGCTGGTTCAACAACCCTGATTTCCGAGTCTATTACACAACGCACAATAATTGATAAAGTATTTGATAATGACACCAAATATAAACGTTATTTTACAAAATGGTATCGAGCAGATAAGCTAAAACCGCTTAGACTAAAGGAAATTCATTTATTCGACAAAAAGACTTTTAGGGAGAATATGGATTTGATACTAACTAATGACTTTTCAGAATATGAAGCTGAATATATCTATGATGATGGATGCAACGATTGTGGTTTCAAAAAGAACGTTTTGTTTACCTTCAATTATTTTTATGAGGAATATTATCGGGACGTTTTACAAGGTTACCCGGTAGTAATAGCTAATGGTCTAGAACAATTCGAAAATTATATTGAGCCAAAGGAAGTAAATGGTTTATATAATCTCACCTTTTCAGGTTCAATTAGCGAGGCAGGAAAAAATCTTACGCAGAAAACTATTAAATTTATCTACGATGATGAATTTCCACTTAGTGTTGCCGACAACTCTGATTATGCACTAAAGGGAAAGCTAACCCTTTCAGAAGTTGAAACCAGATTTAAGGGAACTAAATATTTCCCGAATTATGCGTTCGAATATAACCGTTTTGCTGAAGGTGATTTTGATGCCTGGGGCTATGATATGTCTAATCCGGCAAATAATAGTCTAAGCTCTATTAGCACACCTATTGGTTCAACTATCTCAATCGAGTATGAGAGAGATTCCTATTCAAGAGAAGCAATCCGCGAAGATCTTACCTATTCGTCTGAGGTTATTATGAAAGATGACATCACTACTGATTTCAACTACGAAACAATCGATGATGATGTTTACAATACAATTTCTTATTCAACCACATTTGAGTTAAAAAAGATACCCGATGAGGTTTTAGAAACAAATACATTCACATACAGTCTTTCGGGGTACAGGACACTTGAAAGCAATGGAAACGATTTTGGCGAGGCCTATTTCTTTAAAAATGATTTAGATGCATTTAATGTTATTATTGACAATGCAAATAAAACAGCTGAAGTTACGTGGGAAGAGACAACAGTTAGTTTAGCCAATCTAAATCAGAAATTAGGAAATAGTATAACCATGCTTCAACTAAACTTGCATACCGAAGCTGATGAAATTGAAGGTGGTAACTTAAGAGTTAGTTCAATTTCTATTAATGATAAATACAAGACCATTTATAATTATAACATCCCGGGCACTGATATTTCTTCCGGAGTAACAAGTTATTCAATTTCAAAGTCACCTATTCATTTACCTTACAAGGAGCTATTACCCGCACCAGGTGTAATGTATGAATACTTAACAATTACATCTGTTGTTAATGATAAAGAATTTGGAAGTACGCAACATCAATTTGAAGTAATGCCGGCATTAAATTTAGATTATAGAAATTTCAACCATAGAGTTGTACCTGACAACTTTCCTGAAAATCCTATTCTGAAAATATCAGAAGAACAAAGAGAAACACTCACATACTTTCCAACCGAGAATGGAACAGAGTATTGGACCACTCGTAGTGTAAAAATTGAAAACAACCTGGCTATGTTGGGTCGCCCCGTATGTGAAGTGAGCCGTAACTCATTGGGCGATGTTCTGGCAAATGTTAGCTATAACTATGTTGCCCCTGAAGACTTACAACAAGGAATAATTCAGGAACAATTCTATTCCCCAAAATATTGGACGGATTTTTATACAACAGGAGGAGGAGAATATGATGTTGAAAAATACCTAACATTTAATAATATAATTACATCAACTAACCAGCTGGAAAGCGTCGTTAGCTCAAGCAATGGAATAACAAGTATTAGACGATTTAATAAATATAATTTTGATACCGGAGAGCCTTTGGAGACAGAAAATGAGATAGTAGGTGGTTCTAAACACACTACAACTGTGATTCCTGCTTATCATGTTTATCCTGGTATGGGATTGAAATCATCCGTCAGCTCTAATTTAAATATGTTATCTCATAAAGCTGCTACAATTGTAAAAAAGGATGATAAAGTAATCAATAGTTCCATTCAAACTTGGAAAAACTGGGCAGCTCCTTTTACAAATATTTGGCGACCACATAAAACATTTGTTTGGGATGCGGAACTTAGTACTGACGGTACATATGGAACATCGTTTGATGATTACAACACTCCGGAAAAACTAGTTGATAACTGGCAAAATATAACAGATGAGTGGCGTGAAGAACACGATGCTAGATGGCTAAAAGCTAGCGAAGTAACACAGTATGATAATTATTCAATACCCATTGAATCGAAAGACATAAATAATATATATAGTTCAATCAAGAAAGACCCATATAGTTTATACATAATAGCAACTGCGTTAAACTCAAATCTGGTTAGCTTTGCTGCAACAAGCTTTGAAGACAACACCGAAATTGATAATGTTATTAATTACGGAGGCGGCATACTTGATTTAGGATCTTCTTGTACCTGGCTGATGTCTAATGAGGTACCTGGTTATAAAGCACACGGTGGAGATTATTTTGTCAAGGTTTCAAATACTACCGAAAGCTCAACAGGCCCTGAATATGTATTCAATGATCTAAGTAGTGTACAAAAAGGTAAATATATTGCCTCTGTATGGGCACATAAAGAATCAGGTAATGCAAGATTAAGTGCTAAGATAGATGGTACCGTTTATTCCATATCGCAATATGAGGCTGTTGGAACTTATGGCGATTGGTTGTTATTGAACCTATATTTTGACATACCTGAAGGTGTCACGGAAGCAAAGGTTTATCTAATATCCAATAGCACTACCTCCTATTTTGACGACTTTAGAGTGTCACCATATGATGCAAGCATTACATCATATACATATGATAATGCTGGTAATCTTACCGCTATTCTAAATGCAGATAATTTTATTACGAAATATGAATACGATAATGCCGGCAGGTTAACAGCTACATATGTTGAGAAACCTACAGGTATTGAAAAAGTTAGCTCGCATGAATATAAATATGAAGGCTACTCCGAAGCACCATAAACTTGATTTACACATATAATTTGTTGCTATGAAAACGAATTGACAAAATGGACTATAATAGATTACCTATAGCACCCTGTTGGTTGATGCTAATTCCTTGTTAGAAAAGACCGACCATTAAAGCAGTTATTGTGTCAAATCAAATCCTCAAAATTGCATTTCTGAATTACCTTTCGGAATAGTAACTTTGGGGATATTTGTTGTTATTGAATTTAATCAATAATAAATTGAAATATTCTCTATTTTTATCATTCTCAATAAGCTTACATGAAATACACGATAATACCATTATTACTCCTTGCAATTGCCTGTGGTGAGCCGTTACCTGAAAATGTCGAACAAGTGCTAGAAATAGCCGGTGAAAACCAAAAAGAGCTCGAAAAAACATTTAAGC
>DNTK01000469.1 GCA_003508755.1 Bacteroidales bacterium
GTCATACTGCAAAGCGACGAAAGGAGCTTGTTCAGGATCCGGAATTGAGAGCACCTGATTGGTTTAATGGACGAGATTACCTTCGGTGAGCACTTCGGGGTTCTGAATGTCGCTGCGCTCCTTCAGTATGACGGGTCAGAGAGAGCGGGATAACCTGCAGTGGGATAAGCACTTCCAGTTTTATAATGCTTGCTACGCAAGCGATACATCCAATTTCCCGGGGAAAGCATCCGATTTTTCCAGGAAGAGCATGAAAAAATACCTGTAGAATTCATCAAAATTCGGGAAAGCAATGCTCACCTGGCCGGAAGAATATTTAAGGGAGCGGGTAGATGGGAATCCACACCTGTTTTAAGCATAAAAATTGCTGGAAGGAGTTTAAAAACTGAGAATAGACTTCAAACGGACAACTAGCAGCTTGTACTCACAATTAAGTAAAGCCTGTTTAGACGATACCCTTACTGCAATATGCAACTTCAATAATCACTCCACAGTACGCATGGTTTTTCGATGATTAACAAGCGAGAAAACTCCGTAGGCAATGGCATATAATCCAATCAGTATGGTTATAAAACGTGTTCCTTCGAAAGGGTTAATTGTTATTATCAGCCCAAACAAGAGGGAAAGGATGCCAATAAACAGCATAAAGTTTCGCTCCATTTTTAAGCGGTTGCGCTTAAAATATATAATCAGGAAAAAAAGCCCCAGTAACAAAGCCCATACACCAATTACAGTAACAAAAATAGCCGCCGAAAGGGTTGGCCGAAATACAATAAACAAACCCACCAATATGCCGATTATACCTTCAAGTAGCAGGAAGGTCCAGCCCGGATTTGTTTCTTTTAACCGAATGGCTACAATGGTTAAGAAAATGCCGCCAACGAGTATAGCAGCAGCAAAATAATAGGCCAGTCCAATAAGGGTGATGGAGGGGAATACAATGGCTATTATTCCGAATAAAATAGCTAAAACTCCTCCCATTGAAGAAAATAGCCAGTTTTTGTTCTTTAAGATATTCATAGTATAAGCGTTTAATGTGTGTAGTTTTTTGCTTGTGTATTATAACAGTGAACGTTGCGATGCAGTATTTTAATTGTTGAATGGTTGAATTGTTGTGTGTGTGGCATTATAAATACGTTGAAATCAACAATTCAGCAGCAATACAGTGCAACCATCTTTCATAATCTGCTATGGGTGTGCGGGAACCCATCTTAACCGCAGCCCAGGCTTACAATCTTCATTTATCTCGGTTTTAAAATCGTCAATAACCCAGGTAAACATCGGATCAAGGTAGTCATTTAAAATGAAAACTACCGATTTAAAAGCCAGGTTCCATCTTTTACCTTTGATTGTTTTACCGGGTTTTAAGCAATACTGCTTTAATTCACTGCCTGCATGTAACTGGGCTTTCCAGTAGTACAACACGCGGAAGGCCACAGTGCGCTGAACAGAGCTGTTGTTCTTTATTTCAAGCAATAAAGTATAATTACTGTCTTGCACTTTTTGCCATTTATATGAAATGGTAATGCTGTCTTCTGAAAACTTTTCGGTGTATGTCTGGGCATGTATTGTACTTGTACTGCTAACTCCCCATAGCACCAATAACAGATATCGCAGAATTGTTTTTGTAAGCATGTCTATCATTTAATTTATCGAATGGCTTATCGGGCACCTGGTCAACTTCATTTTTTTGGCATTCCGATGCTATGATTTTTCATTTCTCAAAGCCGTTTATACATTCTTTTTTTTACAGCGGTAAAAAACTATTCGCTATACGTACTTAACATGGCTTCGCTTTTGGCATAAGCCGCATTAAACAAATCAACCTGGTAATAAATAGCCACTTCCAGTTCGGAGAACTTTTTTTCATCATCGAAGTCGGTTTTTGACAGTTCGACGATTTGGTCGACCACCCTTTCTTTAATTATTTCTAATTGCTTCAAAGTGGCATATGCTTCTTCATCAGATTCTGTGCGGATATTATCGCTTAAAATAGCCCTAACATCACTAATTCGTTCAATAATTCTGTACAATTCTTCATAAACAATGTAGAGTATGTTTTCTTTATTCATAGCTTTCAATTATTGCTAAATTTTACTATTGGAGTTTACTTGGCAGGGCTTTAACAAACACCCTCAGTTTATGCTTTCATGTGCTTAAATACGGTACTGCTTATTCATGAAATACCAAAACAGGGAGATGTACTTTCTCTATGATTACTTTTGCAGGATCGGGTTTAAACATGCGATCGAAAAAACCCCGGTTGCTTTTTAACATCACAATCAAATTTGTCTGTTTATCAATTGGGTAGTCATTTAAGGACTGGGCCATGTTATGGTGCTCCTTATCGCTTAAGAGCTTTATAGTGATATTGGTATAGTCGATTTTTTGCTGTACCATTTCTGAAAAACCTGTAATCTTTACCTTTTCTTCAAAACTTGCATCGTTTGTAAAATGCAATGCCGTAATCTCGGGTTTCATGGTTTGGGTTAATGCAACAAGTTGCGATAGTGTCTTCAAATCTTCTTCTTTAAAATCTGTGGCATAAACAATTCTTTTCGGAACTACAAACAAGGAATCTGCGGGTGCGACCCATACCGGACAGTTTACCTGAAACAATACCTCCATGGTGGCCGAGGTATGAATCCAGCTTTTGCCATCCGTGGCTTCCTCCATTAATACAATGTCTGACTTTTCCTTCTGAACATACTCTTCAGCCACAAGCGGTAACGCACCTTTATCGAAATGGTAGTTGACAGAAATATCAATGGGAATTACATCGGTATATTCCTTGATGTACTGCATGGTCTTTCTTTCAGTATCCTTGGCTTGTTCATGCGTATACTCAAGCGCACTTGCAGCAGCCATGCCGGTTGCACCGTTTACACCAATCGGAATATTTTCCGGTACCATGATGTGTAAAAAGTGTAAATCTGTTTTTAATTCCTGTGCTAAGCTAATCGCATATAGTACGTATTTTTTTAAATTTTTAGGCTGATTAATAATTGCTAACAGTGATTTCATGATTTTCTGGTTTAGATTATCAACTAACTAAACACAAGAAGCATACCGAACATAAAAGCATTACTGTGCTTAAAGGGTAAACATGGCTGGCAAACCAGTACTCAGGAGGCAGTATACATCTCAAAGAAGAAAATGGATATACCGGCCGTGTAGAATAATATTCCAAAGTGTGGAATAAAACCACACTACTTCGCCAGCCACTTCTTTAAAATAAGTCCGAAAACAAACGCATTAAAGAAAGTAAACATGCCATAAACTACAGCCGGAATGGCCATTTTAGGAGACCCCAGAAATACCTGGCTGGATGCAATAGTTACTGCCAGGGCGCTGTTTTGAATGCCCACCTCAATAACCAGGGTAATAATTCGATTGGTATTGATTCCCGCCAACCGGCCTGCAACAGCTCCGGAAAGCATACCCAGGAAATTTAATGCCAGGGCATAAGGAGCTACAGATATGTAAAGAGACAGGGAGTTAGTTGTTTTTTGATTGTTCTCAAAAATAGCGAAGGAAAAAACAATAACCAGCAAGCCTGTGGTAATGTATTTCAAATTGCGCTCTGTTTTTTTTGCAAAATGCGGATATCTTGAGCGAATAGCCAGGCCTAAGGCTGTTGGCAACAAGATCATTAACAAAATCTTTATAACGGTTCGGAAAAAGGGGAGTGAAATTATTGTTTCCTGGTCGGAGAATACCTGAAGGACAAACCAGGTTATAGCCGGTATGGAAAATAATATGAAAATACTGTTGATGGCTGTAAGCGATATGGAAAGGGCAACATCTCCTTTTAACAGGTAGGTGATCAGGTTTGAAGTAGCGCCACCGGGACATGCAGCTATAATTACAATACCCACTTTAATAGCTTCAGGCAGGTTACTGAAAAATGCCAGTAAAAAAGCAATTAATGGCAAAAGAAGCATCTGGCAACATAAGCCGATAATGAATGCTCTGGGCTGTTTTACAACACGTTTGAAATCATCAGCTTTAAGAGATAGGCCGAGGTTAAACATAATAAGCCCGATTACAACAGGCAGTAGATATTTCGAGAAAAATGCAGTTTCCATTTTTGTAATTAAAGAATCAGACCAAAAAGTACTCAATACTTGTGCCAACTCAGACTTCGAGTTTTGTACGTTCGTGTGCTGCAGTCTTTAATGTGTATTTTTTCCACATAGTAAAATTGTTGGGTATTCCATTAAACGTTTATTTGACTTATTTACACATGTCTTACGCACAGTAAATCAATTGTTTGTGTATATAAGCAGACTGGCGATATAAAGAAACGTGGCACGATATTGTTGACATGAACATGCGAATTCTAATTAATAACGATAACTATTATGAAAATCGAACGAATCAGAATTATCAATCAACAAAATGCAATTTACCTTCTATTGGTTATGCTGGTTTTTACCATGTTAAGCTCTTGTAGCTTTTCTAATCGTCAGAAAAAAAATATAGAAGAATTTTCGGAGGAGATTTCTGAAGCCTCAGATGAGTTGGAGGATATTCTTGAGATGGAAAAGAAAACATTAAAACATGAAGTAGACTCTGTTATAAATGATTTTAATGAGCAATTAGCTACCATTGAACAGGAAATGGAAGAAGGAAAACAAAAGCTAAATGCTGAGAGTAAGGAAATGCTTAAAAAACTTAAACAAGAGCGGCAAAAACTTGAGGACAAACTGGATGAGGCCGAGCAACAGACCAACGAATCATGGGATGATTTCAAAGCAGAAATGAAGCACGACACAAAACAGTTTGTTAACAGTGTGAAGGACTTTTTTAGAGACAACAAGTTGTAAGCAAATCAAACCTATTGGTATGGTTATAAATTACTAATTGATTTACAAATTTAAAAATAATGGCAGCCTATCTCTGAATATGAACCTATCGACTGATGAAATAAAATCTGCACTAAACAAACCAAAACAGATAAATGAAATCCTGGATGAGCAGATCGAAAGTGCCATGCATGAGCATAATCGCTCTAACCAGGATTTATTTCTTTCGGCGGTTTCCGCCGGGTTGGAAATTGGCTTTAGTGTTTTTTTAATGGCTACCATATTTTCTTTGTTTACTGCACTGTTAAATCCCGCTGTGCTGCATGTTTTTTTAGCTCTGGCATATCCACTGGGCTTTATTTTTGTAGTAATCGGAAAATCTGAATTATTTACCGAACATACCACCCTTGCCGTAATACCTGTACTAAATAAAAATGCCGGCATACGAAGTTTGCTTACACTCTGGATTGTGGTTTACGCCGGAAATCTCTTAGGTGGTTTTTTCTTCAGTTGGATACTATCAATTTTACCGGCAAAATTAGATATCGTGGAGAATGCCTCATTCTTAGCCCTGGCACAAAAATTAACCAATCACTCCTGGCAGGTAATATTAGGAAGCGCAATTCTGGCGGGATGGCTGATGGGTTTATTATCATGGTTGGTAACATCTTCACAGGAAACTATTAGCCGTATTTTAATTGTTACCCTAATCACATCTGTTATCGGAATAGGTGGCTTACACCACTCTATTGTTGGTTCTATTGAGGTGTTTACTGCCATGCTAACAAGCACTATTATTACCTGGAACGATTACCTGCACGTTCAGCTTTGGGCTACTGCAGGCAATGTAATTGGTGGGGTGGTGTTCGTGGCTTTTATAAAGTTTAGTCATGTAAATCCCAAAAAAAATTAACGGTTAAGGGAGTTTATTTAAAAAAAATAAATATCGAAAAAAATAATGCTTGAAAACGCACAAAAATACTTCGAAAAAATACTTTCAAAAGTAGAAGGTTGGTTAGAGTCTTTCATCACCATGATACCTAACTTTCTTCTGGCTTTGTTGGTCATATTCATTACAATTTTAGTAGCTAAAACGCTTCGAGGGCTTGCTTATCGAATGATGCAGCGCATTACCAGAAATGAAGCGATTGATAAGCTAACAGCCTCCATTGTATTTTTTCTAATGGTTACCCTGGGGTTATTTATTTCATTACGTATTCTTAACCTCGATAAGACTGTTACCTCACTGCTTGCCGGTTTAGGTATAGTTGGTTTGGCCATGGGTTTTGCCTTTAAAGATATCGTTTCAAACTTTATTTCGGGCGTTTATCTGGCCATTAAAAGCCCCGTTAACGTGGGCGATATTGTCGAATACCAGGATGCTATGGGTGTTGTAAAAGAAATTGGCTTGCGGGCAAGCCGCATTAAAACTTTTCAGGGACAGGATGTTATTATTCCAAACCGACTGATTATTGAGGATAAATACACCCATTTTACCATTAACAAAGAGCGTAGGATCGATTTAGAGGTAGGTGTTTCGTATGGCGATGATTTGGAAAAAGTAGAACAGGTAACCCTTAATGCAATACATAAAATACCTTACCTAAAAGAAGATAAACAAGCAGATTTTTATTACAAAGAATTTGGCGATAGTGCAATTATCTTCACGGTACGCTATTGGGTTGATTATCTACCAGGAAATTATCTCATTTATCTTCGGGCCTTGAGCCAGGGTATAAAAAATATCAAGAAGGCTTATGATCAGAATCAGATAACCATTACTTTCCCTATACGTACTATCGATTTTGGAATTAAAGGAGGGGAATCACTTGCCGACATGCTTGTGGAAGCAGATAAGAAATAGTTTCGTAAAGCTGCCATTGCTCAAAAATGGCAGGCTAAACTTTTTCTTCCAAGCAATCTTCCTTGTCGACAACACCACACACCTCACAATGAGAACCATGAGGGAGCTCTTCATGGTTGATACTACACAGTGAAGTCTTTTTTTTATTGAAGAACTTTAGTCCCAATAAAAGAATTATAACTGTCAAAAGTAGAATAGATATAAGTAATAGTTTAATAGTCATATGTTTTTTTTTAACTATTGCTGAGAATATCATGCCATTAATTTGTGCTTGTGTTATTGGTAATGAAGCCAATAAAAAGTGAGATTATTTTCTACAAATGTTGAAGAATTTCCACACATTCTAACCTTCCAGGATAAGTAATCGTTCAAATCAATATGATATTTTACCCTAAATCGCTACATATTAGCTTTTTACTTCATTAACTCACAAAACACCATTTATAAAATTATTTTGGCACATCATTGGTACTACATTCATCTAATTTGTTATGCAACACATTATGGAAAAAAAAGAAATGATTACACGGATGAAAAAAAGGGTGAAAGTTGTTGACCGAATGTTGGACCTAATTAAAAAAGAAACCGATGGTAACAACACCAAACAATCGCTTCATGATTTACAAATGATTGAGAAGCGTCTGAACGATATCTGCACCGTTCTGCGCTCAAAACTGAATAAAATGCGAATGTTAAACGACGGGGATGGAAACACTTACAAGTCAGAAATGAATAAAAACATTTACCGCAACACAAAGTCCTTTAAATCGGCCGGCACAAGGGCCGGTAAAATTATTAAACCCTCAGACTAACCATTGAGTTATGAATAGTGAAGAAATTGAGAAAATAATTGACTCTGCATCCTTGCCCGACTCGTGCTTACATTCTGAATACCTTGAAACACCCCAGGCATTTGTCATACTCTCCGATAATTACGCTTTTAAAATCTGGAAGCCGGAGAAAACAGATGAATACGACCATACTACTTTAGAAAACCGAAAAAAGGTATGCAAGAAAGAAGTAAAACTAAATGAGCAACTAAGCAGCGGCCTTTATGAGAAAGTCATTCCGCTTAAGCGTTTGAAGGGTATTAGCAATGATAGTTCTGTTCAAAAAGAAGTTGTTGATTATGCTGTAAAAATGAAACGCCTGGATTATTCCGGTAACTTTTTTTTCAGGTTAAAAGGAAACAGGGTGCAAAGCAGTGATATTAAAATATTGGCTAAAGCCATTGCACGGTTCCATAAGTCTGCCAGGGAAATTAGAAACAGCTTTAAACTGCAGATTTTTAATCAACGCTTTGCGGAACTAAAACGGTGCAATGTATTTATTGAGGAGTTAAATCTTCCTGATTTATCGGCTATTTTGCGTAATGCAATCGAAACTGTCAATGCCTACATAAGGCATAACAGGTATTATCTGCAGGAGCGGGAAAATAGCGGAATGATTAAAAACTGCCATGGTAACCTAACAGCAGATAATATTTTCCTGGAGGAAAAACCAGTAATTATGGGACGAATTCTTTTTCATCCTGAATTACGATATATGGATGTACTGAAAGATCTTGCCCGCCTGGGAGTTGATTTAGATTATTATTTCTTTGAAGAGTATGACAGACTTCTCTTGCAGCATTACCTGAGAGAAATAAAAGAGCAAGAGCCCTATCAGGCGGGAACATTTTATACCTTTTATAAAACCTTTGTAGTTGGTATGCTAATAGGAGAATTAATAGACGCTACAACACCCTTCACATTAGATTCACTGAACAAAAATAAGCTGCTCAGGTATTTCAACCTAATGGAATCGTATTGTGAACAACTCAAATACTGATGCTGAAAAATCCTTGCTCTATATCTTTCTTAATAGAGTAAGAATGCGAAACAGATAATTTTTTTGAACTTAATTAGTTCTATTTAAACCTTATAAATATTGAATTATGGCTATTAAAAAAGTATGGATCGAAGAAGGATGCACTTCCTGTGCACTCTGCTCAGATGATTGTCCCGAAGTATTTGAAATGCCTGATGAGGCTATTGTTAAGGAGGGAGCAGATTTTGCTGCCCATGAAGATTGCATCAAAGAAGCTGCTGAGAGCTGCCCTGCAGAAGTTATTAAATACGAATAAGGCTGTTCTTTGGTGAATGATATTTTTACCTAAGTAAATTTCACTGCCAAACCTATCATAACCAGAATAAGGAACAAGGCGATTACAATCCAAAAAAAGGAATGAAGCGCCGCATTTACTACCTTCTGCTCGGGTAAATGATTCAAGTGTTCTTCAAACCCTTTGTTTGGCGGTGGAGTTTGCTTTGCACTTGCCAGCAACAATGCCATTAATAAGCCAGTGGCCAGAGGCGGTAACCAATAAATTCCTTTTAAGTTCGGACCAACAGGTTGTACCCATAAACCTGCTGCCAACACCGAAAGTAAAATTATTACCATAAATGGCCAGAATCGGTCCCATGGTCCTTTTACTCCGATTACATAATAAAACAAAGCGCTAATGATAAGTGCAATAACCAAAAGGTAAACAAGGTTTAAAATAGCCATCTTCTTTTATTATTAATAACATGCAATATCGTGCCAAACTTCCTTTCGTGGCAGAAAAGATTATAAATGTGCTCTTATTGAATTTAGGGTAGCAGAGTTTTAAAAGTTTTCCTTAAATTATACCTTTGAACTATTAATACGAGTAAATATATTCTAAAGAAAATTAACCGATTGCTATGGTATTGTCAATTGTTGAATTTATAGTCATGCTTAATCCCTTTGCCCTGTTTTTATACCTCGAGCCCATTAGAAAGGATTTAAAGCACAGAGAGTTTATGACGGTTATTTTCAAGGCAACACTTATTTCGCTGACTGTTTGCCTGCTATTTTTCTATTCGGGCGAATTTATTTTTAAATCGATTTTTCAGATTGAGTTTGACTCGTTCCGTATTTTTGGCGGAATAATTATCTTTTCCTATGCCTATTTCTTTATTATTAAGGGACAAAAAGCCCTTATTATGATCAAAGAAAACCTGGACGACCTTGCTTCGGAAATAGCCCTTCCTTTTATGGTTGGTGCAGGAACTATCTCACTCAGTATACTTTTATCTCAGAAACAGACTCCGATGGTAGGTACGGGCATTCTGGCCATAGTATTTCTGATTAACTTTCTTTCAATATTTTTTCTTAAGAAACTTCGCGATTCCTTCGACCGCAGAAAGTTTAAAACTGCTTTTGATAAGAACATGGAAGTATTGCTTCGGCTAAACGGGTTCTTTATCGGCGCCATAGGCATAAACATGGTACTTACCGGTATTAAAAATATGTTTGGGCTGGGATAGCCCGCTTCCCGAATTTGTTTATTCCATTTTCCTGATATCCACAAAACTACCGCTTTCGTATGCTTTCGATTGCTCGATAGCATTGGCAATGAGCGGTGCAGCTTCAATGGGAGTAGGCATTTTGTCGGTGCCGCGCGCTTCTTTTAAGATTCTTACTGCCGGGTATTTATCACTATCGGGCAGGTTGCAGATGTATTCCTGCATGTTGGTATCGATAAGTCCCGGTGCCAAGGCAATAAAATGAGTGTTTGTATGCTCTTTGGAATACAGGCTGACAATCATATTCAATGCAGCTTTTGAGATAGAGTAGGCGTTCCAGCCTCGAGAGCCCGAAACAGCTGCCCCGGATGAGATAGCTGCAACCTGTGTAACCGGCTTTTTTAGCTTGTACAAGGCATCGATAAGGTTTTTATTGGCCCATACATTAATGTCCATTACCTCTTCAATTTCTTCAATAGAGGTATCTTTCAGGTCCTTTATTTCATTTAAAATGCCGGCATTTAGTATGACCAAATCAAGTTTTTCAACAGGAGAAAGAAAGGAGGAAAATCTTTTTCGAACACGGCTAAACCTGGTTAAATCAAGCTTTTGATGGGAATAGGCTCCGTACTCTGCCAGGGTAATATTCTTTTTTCGGCTGATGCCAAAAACCTGGTGTCCTAATTGTAAATAATGCTGTGCCAGTGCAGCGCCAATTCCTGTACTTGTTCCGGTTATTAAAATGTTCATGTTCTTTATAATTTGTGGTATAAAAAGTATACTTTGTTTACGAAGGTAAGAGTATCTAAAGGGAATAGAAAAAAAATGTGCCAGAAATAAATAAAAACATACAAGCAGGCGAAACCAGTGGTTTGTAAATATTGCCCTTTGTCCTAACTGTAGCCAAATTCCCCATGCGGGGTAAAAATCAACACGTTTCCTCTTTCCAGCAGGCGAGGATTAGGTGTTTATTTTACTGATTATCAAATTTATGCGTACACCTCACAATATGCAGTTATTTCTGGTATTGTTTTTTCTGTTTATACAGTATAAATAATTTAACTATGAAAAACATTGTAGTACCTATCGATTTTACAAAGAAGACACAAATGGCCCTTGACCTGGCTGTTGTGTTTGCTGAATCTATCGTTGCTGATATAGAACTGGTACATGTGATAGAAAATGAACATCCTGTACCGGGTAAAGAACAACTTAAAGAATCGCTCATTGAGCAATCGTTAATCAAGCTAACTCAGAAGTATATTAAACACAACCCGGATTTGCACTTTAATTACATTCTGAAGCGCGGAGAGTTGGAAGAGGCTATCATTTCACAAGCTGCATCCTACAAAGAAGCTTTTATTGTTATTGGTACACACAGCGAAGATCTCGACTGGAAAGATAAATTGTTTGGTACGGTACTAACCAAGATGATTGACACGAGCAATCATCCGATTTGTACACTCAATGTGCATCATGTACCTAACAAAATAAAAAGAATTGTGCTGCCACTCGAAAACACTACCGAAACAAGAGAGAAAGTGCCATTTACAACCCATTTAGCAAAATTGTTCAATGCCGAAGTTGATATTATTACTGTAAACACATCGGGCATTGACGAAATTGATGAAAAACTAAAAGCTTACGGGCTTCAGGTAAGCCATCATTTTAAGTTACATAATGTAAAAAACAAAATAACTCAGCTTACAGGTGCCAATTTCGCAGATGTGGTCATTGACTATTCCAATATTGTGCAGGCCGACATGATAAGTGTGATGACAGAGCACCAAAAGCACCTGGCAAACCTGTTCCAGGGGAGTTATACCCAGCAGCTCATCGAAAAGGCTAACATACCTGTCATGCTTTATCCTACCAAACAAATTGGTTACATTAAAGAAAGTTTTCAAACATCCGGAATTTCCTATTAATTTTAAGCCGGGCTAATCGAGACACAACTATGGAATATATCAAAGCCGAAGGCATACATTTATTTACACCAGGCAACTGGCAGCAATTACTTCTGGTAAGCACCAGTATTGTTCTTTTTGCCCTGTTTTTGCATTGGGTAACTTTTTTTCTGATTAACCGCTTGGTAAAAAAACGAAAACCTCAAGAAATTAATTACCTGAATAAACATCTTAAAATACCTTTCCTGGTGTTTTTGTTGCTTGTTGCTTTTGAGCTAATCAGCAACTTTATTTCTCCTGACAAAATATTCTTTGATCCCCTGAAGCACATCTTGAAACTTAGCTTTATCGGTGTATTCTCCTGGCTGGCCATTCGTTTTGTCAATATCGGGCGAAAAGTGGTGTTAAAACGCTATGATATCAATCAAAAAGACAACCTGAAAGCACGCAGAATATACACCCAATTCAGAGTAATCGAAAGGATTCTGATATTTATTATTATTCTTATTGCTTTCGCGGCGGCACTAATGACCTTTGAACAAGTGCGCAGAATAGGAGTGAGCTTGTTTGCTTCGGCAGGTGTGGCCGGTATTATATTGGGGTTTGCTGCTCAAAAACTTATTGGAACTGTGTTGGCCGGTTTCCAGATTGCCATCACACAGCCCATAAGGCTCGATGATGTGGTTATTGTGGAAAACGAATGGGGGTGGATCGAAGAGATCACCCTTACCTATGTAGTCATTCGCATCTGGGACAAACGCAGGCTGGTAGTGCCGACAACCTACTTCATTGAAAAGCCTTTTCAGAACTGGACACGCGTGTCGGCAGATATTCTGGGAACCGTATTTATTTATACCGACTACACAGTACCCTTCGACAAGTTAAGGGAAGAACTCACCCGCATACTCAAGACCGACAAGAATTGGGATGGTAAAGTAAATGTATTGCAGGTGACCAATGCTACAGAGCGTACCGTTGAAATCAGGGCTCTGATGAGTGCTGCAGATTCACCTACAGCATGGGATCTAAGAGTGGCTGTAAGGGAAAAATTAATCGAATTTTTGAAAAAGAATTATCCGGATAGTCTGCCGAAAACAAGAGTAGCTGTCGATAAGGATGAGGTGGTTGATGTACAGGAATAAAACAGCTTTATTCCTGTGCTGACAATAACTGAATGGCTTCTTTGTAGCCAATATCAAACATCTCCCGGCCTTTATCTATATCCATGTAAGAAAAATCCTTCAGTTTGTGTGGTTCAATAAAGTACTCCAGTTGCTTTTTCTTTTCTTCGATACCGGAGGCAATACTCAGGTGGAAGGCATATACTGCTAAATGCAACATCCCTTTATTCATGTTAAACTTACCCGTTGGATTTACATGCACTCCGATAATCTTTTTGCATTTACCTTCCAGTGGTTCCAGTGGGAAATTATTGGTTACCCCGCCATCAATAAATAGGTTTGATTCCATTTTTACGGCATTAAAAACCACAGGAATACTACAGGATGCAAGCACAGCATCAACAAGATTACCGTGCTTAAAATAATGCGTTTTGCCTTCATTTAGGTTCGTGGCAGCAATGACAACAGGTAGTTCCAAATCTTCGATTTTTGTTTTCCCAAGGTGATTTTGAAGCAGTTTCTTTAACCCGTCTGTTTTAAGCAGTCCTTTTTTCGATGGACGTATATTAAGGATGTCTTTTAAATTTATGGATTGAAATAATTCAACCGTTTCTTCCGGACTAAACCCTTTGGCATAAAAGGCTGCAGCAATAGCACCGGCACTTACCCCCGAGATGATATCAGGCTTTAGCTCATTTTCTTCAAGTGCTTTTAACACCCCTAAATGAGCATAGCCACGGGCAGCACCACCACTTAGCACTAATCCCAGGTTATAAGAATCTGCATTATTATGTTTCTTCAGCAATTGCCTGAGTTGCTCTAAAATTGTTTGTTTTTCCATTTTAAGTATGTCATATTTTGCTGTTTTTAACGATTCTGCGCATTTAGATCATACAGCTTAATTTTATTGTAAAGTGTTTTGCGGTCGATGTTAAGCATCTTGGCAGCTTTTGATTTATTAAAGTTGGATTTTACCAGGGCATTATAAATGACCTCCTTTTCTGTTATCTCTGTTGCTTCTTTTAAATCAACCAGGCTTGCTTTGTTTTTGTGCAGAGCAGGGGTGTGAACTTCATGTATCTCTGCTAAGCGAATTTCATCAGGCAAGTCTGTGTCGATGATGTATTCAGATTTTGAAAGCAAAACAGCACGTTTAATTACATTTTCGAGTTCGCGAATATTACCATGCCATTTATAATTGAGAAATAACTCCATGGTAGCCTCATTAACACCCAAAACACTGCGGTTAAAAGTTTTGTTAGACTTTTCTATGAAAAACTCTACAAATTCAGAAATATCTTCTTTTCTTTCGCGCAATGGTGGCAGCGATATTTTAAACTCATTTAACCGATGGTATAAATCCTGCCTGAAATCGCTGTCAGCAACCTGTTTTGACAGGTTATCGTTAGTAGCTGCAATAAGCCGCACATCCACATTAATATCTTTCTCATCTCCCAATTTACTAATGACTCGCTCCTGCAACGCTCTTAGCAGCCTTGTCTGGTTATCATACGTCAGGTTCCCAATTTCGTCGAGAAATAAGGTACCGCCCTTTGCTTGCTCAAAATAACCTTTTTTATTGTTTATGGCACCGGTAAATGCTCCTTTCACATGGCCAAACAATTCACTGTTGGCAATATCTTTGGGCAGGGCACCACAGTCTACTGCAACAAAAGGTTTGTTTTTTCTGGTGCTGCGTTCGTGAATCAACCGGGCAATAAATTCTTTTCCCGATCCGGTTTCACCTTCGACCAACACTGTCAACTCTGTGGGGGCCACCATGTCAATATGGTGCATAACCTCCTGAATTATATCGCTTTTACCAACAATGAAATCTTTAACAGTGGTATTGTTTTCCGATGTAGTGGTTTTCTTTTCTGTGGCCGATTTTACCAGGGCGAGCATTTCTTCATGCTGCAATGGTTTTGTTAAATAATCGTATGCACCCGATTTAATAAGCTTTACTGCCATTTTTACATCGGCATAAGCTGTCATTATAATAACTGGTGTTTCGGGGGTCGTCTTTTTTATCTGCTGAAGAATGGCTAATCCATCCGAATCGGGTAACCTAAAATCACAAATTACAAGATCAAACTTGGTTTTTCTTATACTTTTTATTGCCTCATTTCCACTAAAGGTTGTTTGGGTTTCATAGCCGTTTTGAGCTAGAAACTTTGAAACAAGGTTGCAAATGTAGGTATCATCGTCAACTACCAGAATCTTTTTCATGTGAACCATTTTAGACATGCAATTTTACAAGGTCTTATTAAATTGCATGTGTAACAATTAATAAAGGTACAACATTCTGTGCCTCCTTTTGATTATAAAAAGTCTGATAATTTTAAAGATTCTGCGGTTAGTTTAAAGTTGAAAAAACAAAATACCTGCATTAATATCATTTTCCGAGATGCTTTTCTTAATAGCATCTTTTATTTTTTCGGGAACTACCAGGTAAAGATTTCCATTGTTTTTCCTGGCATACTGTGATAAAAGTTTCCATCTGCCGGTGGCTTCTTTTTTATCCAGTACAATATCATACAGGTGAGTTTCATTTTCATAACTGACCTCAATGTCAGGTATATGAGAAATTTCCTGGTCGCCCTGGGTT
>DNTK01000512.1 GCA_003508755.1 Bacteroidales bacterium
TGATTTCTTTGAGCTCTCTTTCGGAGGTTTTGCTATTACCAAGCAGCTGCATAACTAATTTGGTAGCTGATCCTCCAAAAGCAGAATCAACAAATTTATTGAGCAAACTCTGTTGTGTCACATCTTGCGAATAGGTTGCATAATAAATATGACTCTTGCCGTTTGGTTCGCGCCTTAAAAAACCTTTTTGAGTCATGTTTTGCATAATTTTAAGTGCAGTGGTATATCCGATTTCTTTACTTTTCAGCAGTTGCTCATGTATTTCTTTTACTGTAAGCGGTTCATTCTCCCATAAGATCGTGAGAATTTCCAGTTCTGCTGCTGTTGGATATTTATTAGTTCCCATATTATATAATCTACGACGTTTGTCGTACAAATATATACGATAATTGTCGTAATAAAAAACATTTTAGCAATAATTTGTGATTATTTAATTGTAACCAACTGTGAAACAGTAAAATGATAAAAACACTCTATTTGTAAGGGTAATTATCCGTATAAGTGTGTTACATGTAAATCGAATTATTATTTTTACTAAAAACAACACTATGAAATCTCGAATTAGTTTCTCAGTTCTCTTAGCAGTTTTACTCGCGATATTTTCATGTAGCAAAGAGGAGGAGGTTACCCCAAAGGATGGACCATATAAAGTTATTGCACCTGTTAACCCTTCACCAAAAGGAGACAGATTGTTTGGTATTAACCTATCCACCAGCACAAATGGATTTTTTGCTTCGTTTGATACAGCAAAGAAAGCGGGCATACAGATTGTTGAACTGAACTTGCCCTGGACAATGATTGAAACCAGTGAGGGGAATTATGCAGACCCTGACGGGTTACTGTCAGCTACTTATTTTTATGGTGAAAACAACATTAAGGTTGGTTTAAGTCTAGCCGTTATTAATACTGTTAAGTGGGAAATTCCGGAATATTTAGTTGGTATTGCTGTAAATTCTCAGCAATTTATCGATGCATATAATGCTATGGTTGATTGGGTTATAGCCAGTATGCCCAAAAATGTTGATCTTGAATTCATTAGTATTGGTAACGAAGTTGATCTGGTTTTAAGTACAGATGAAGATTGGGCAGATTACACGGATTTTTATTCCGCCACGGCAAATCATATCCAAACCAATTATAGCGGGATTAAAGTAGGAGTAAAAACAACCGTAATGGAAGGTTTATTCACAACCAAAAAAACCAAAGTGCAACTTATAAATAACTACAGTGATGTTGTCATGTTAAATTACTACCCACAGAATCATCAGTTTCAGGTACTTGATACAAGCATTGTGCATGCTCATTTCGCAGATATTGTTACCGCGTTTCCGACAAAAGATATTTGGATGACAGAATTAGGGTACCAGTCTGGTAGCAATCTGTGCGCCAGTTCTGAACTTAAGCAGGCACATTTTTATCATAACATGTTTCAAGCCTGGGATACTCAGAAAGAACATATTAAGCTGGTATTAATTAACTGGCTCTTTGATCAGTCTCCTCAACTCATCGAGGAATGGAAAGAGTATTACGGAAACGATCCGGCCCTGGTTGAATACCTTTCGACACTGGGATTGCTTAATTATGATGGAACCTATAAATCGGCCTGGCTGCAGGTGTTGGAAGAGACAAAGGTTAGAGGGTGGTAGTAAAAAGAGTGTGAGCGTGAGAATGAGTGTGGAACCTTCTCTAATGCTTCGGCTCCTGAAGGATAGTGAGAGCACTAAATTAAAAAAACTAAGATTTGAGATTACTACAGAAGTACGACCTCAAATCTTAGTTTCTAATGTCTAATCCTGATAACTTTCGGGACTTAAATCAAACAGCTTCCTGCTGTTTTTTCATGTTATCCAAACCCTCCTGCAGTGAGGTGCCAACCATATCTTCCATGTCCATAAAAACTCCGAACCACTTCATTGCGCCCTTCATCTCGCCAAAGAAACCCCATTTAACAACCGTTACACTATCATTCTCCGGAACAAATTCGAAATAAGCGAAATCAGTTGTTTCAAAAGGCTCGTAAAACCGCATTTCAAAGTCAATACGTTCCCCTTCTTTAATAGCAATAATTTCCTGTTCTCCAATACCAACATCCTTATTGCCCTCCCAACGGTAAATAGCACCCACAGTACCATCAGTGCCTTTATAAGTTTGAGACATATTCGGATCCAGTTTGGACCAGACACTGTACTCATGCTGGTTCTTGAGAATTTTCAGATAATCAAAAAGCTCTGATTTGGATTTATTAATGGTCACTTGTCTTTCAACAGAGTAGGCTCCGTTCATAAAAAGTGGTGGAATAAATATAATGCCCAGAATAACTAAAAGGATAATGGCAACAACTTTTAAAGCTTTCATAGTGGTGTAGGTTTTGTTAAGTGCCTGTAAGTTAAGTAAAAAATTAACGAGACTTATTAAAATACTTTTAAATTACTTCTAAATACCTGTTGCCAATATAAGCAAACAACCCCACTTATTTTGAATCAATCTAAATTAATTCTATTAAAAACCTTTTATGATTCAGGTCATAAACATTATCTGTATTTACACACAAAACGTATTAATAAAATATCAGATTATGAAAAAAACACTAAAATTTAGTTTTGTATTATTTGCAGTATTATCATTTGCATTGACATCATGTTCAAAGGATGAGGATGGTTCAGCTCTGCCATATGTAGGAACCTGGGTTGAAGAAACAACAGACGATTTTGGGTTTGGCCCGATGACCATTCGCAACACCTTAACACTTAATGAGAATACCTTTGAGATGATTGGCTCAATGATCATGGAAGGTATTGAAATGGACATGTTTGGAATGAGAGGTAATTTAGCTGTATCGGAAACCGAATTTACAATATCTCCCACATCATTGGGTGAAGCTGATGAGATGGGTAATATGACCTGGATAAATAAAGGAGATGAAGATTGGGATGCCGCTCTTCGGATGATGGAGATGTCGGAGAATGAAACAGCTGCCTATTCCATAGAAGGAAATACTCTTACCATTACAATGGATGGTGAACAACAGGTGTTCAATAAGAAATAATGGAGCGCAATAAACATTAAAGAAAGCCCGGAGTTTATCCGGGCTTTTTTATGATATTAAGGTAAAATTATTTATTTTTCGACTTAATTAATTGATATATACAGCTTATGAAACTAGTTAAATCTCTGTTATTTGCGACCATGATTTTTTTCTTGCATGCGTGTGAAAATGAACAACCAGCGCCCGAAATCATACAGGGTGATATTACCAATGATTTTGCCGGCTTATGGAGAAGTGAAACACCTTTTCCAATTGGCTCCACAATGGCGACGGTTACAAATCTTTCATTATCCGCTTCAAACTTCTCTTTTTCGTTTGAGGAAAGGGTTGATAATATAAAAACTATGGTAGCTGCAATGAGTGGGAATCTGACTGCTTCCGAAAGCAATTTCATTATGGAGGTATCCGTTTTGAGTATTGCAAAATCTAAAGGCGGAACCTTAGAAACAGTTAAGAAAGGAGAGGAAGACTGGGAAATTTTGCTTGATTTAGCGGGAATCGATGAAACCGAAATAGTACCATATTCTATCAACGAGAACGAACTCAGCATTACCCTTAATAATACAAGGCTGTATTTTGTAAATATCCGTTAGACACAAACATATATAAACTGAGGGCAGTAGCCTATTTCTGCTTTCAGATATCAAAAAGTATGATTTCTGCTACATCGTGATAAACCCAAATGCGATTATGGTTGTTACTGTTTATAAAAACAGCTATGAAAGTTTATCAGGAGGAAGAAATACAGCAGAAATTAGCCAATCAGCTTGGCGAATGGGAATACAAAGAAAATTCCATTTCTTGTGAATATAAGTTCAAGGACTTTATTGAGGCCTTTTCGTTTATGTCTGCAGTGGCACTTTGTGCCGAAAAAATGAATCATCACCCAGCGTGGAGTAATGTCTACAATACCGTGGATTTTAGGCTTAACACCCATGATGCTGGTGGGGTTACCGAAAAGGACTTTAATCTTGCATTGCAAATTAATCAAATCTATAACAGTCGATTTCGTAATAGCTAGAATGCTTTAACCTGAATTTTTTGTATGAATCTTTTTTCGCCTGCTGTTTGTATTGAAAAGAAAAATATTCCAGCCTGGAGATTGGGGTTAAAATAATACTCATCACCCCAAAAAATCTGATTGTAAACTTTCTGACCTAAGAGATTATATATCTGAATTAGACTTTTTGTATGAGGATTATTGCATGTTATCTTATAAGCTCCATCAGAGAATTGTTGTATATGATATGATTGATTATCTGGATTTATTTCTTTAGTATTTGTTATTAAGTCGCTAATGGCAAAAAGAGCTTTATTAGCATTTCCTTGCCAATGGAACAGAGAGCTGTAAGAACCACCAATATCACCGGCATAGATATAATCACCCCCCCAATAAAATAATCCCTTGGCTTTATTGTACTTCTCAAGTATAGTATAAATTTTTTGCATGTAATCATACTGACCTTGCTGTGAATAAGGAAATGGAATTTGATCTTCAGTTAAAACACAATAATCAGGAGATGTTCCATCAGATTGATAGTTTGTTTCAACAATGATAACAGACTGCTCATATGTGGAGGAAAGGAAATTGATATTTGCCTCCAGGTCGGCAAGTGTTCCATGCCAGCATTGATAATAGCTCAGCCCTAAGACATCAAACTCAACATTGTATTTAATCAGGCTATCTATAAAAATTCTTGTATCGGTATCAGAACCACCTGTGGCCGCATGAAGCATAATGGGAATGGTATTTCCTCCCTCAGAATCCCGAACAGCATTGATGGCTGTTTTTAGTAACGTGGATAGATTTCGATAATTCGGTGTACTTTCTTTCCAGGCTTTTCCTTCGGGCCATAAAAAGCCATTATTTATTTCGTTGCCCGTTTGAATCATGTCAGGGCTAACATCAGCAGCAGCAAAAGTATTTAGTACTTTTAATGTGTAATTATACAGGCTGTCAATAAGGGTATTAAAATCAAGGCCGCTCCAGGCCTCAGGAATATCTTGTTGTGAAGGATCGGCCCAGGTATCACTGTAATGAAAATCAAGTAACAACTTCATTCCGGCATCTTTTATCAGTTCCGCTAAAGAAAGCGTGTATTCCAGGGAATTTACCGTTCCGCTCGCTTCCCATCCGTCGGGAGAATGAAACAACCTGATTCTGGCGTAGTCATAACCACCAAGTTTATAGGCTTCAAACACATTTTTTTCTACACTGTCGACATAATAGGTTCCGCCATTATCATAAATTGCCTTTACCATTGATAAGTCGGAACCTAAATGGAACGAATTAACAAGTATGGGTGTATATTGCCCCGTTACAAAGAGGTAGCTGCAAAGACTAAAAAGTGTTAGAATGTGTTTTTTCATAGATTTTACTTTAATTTACTTAAAAACAGGTTTACCTGCTTCTCATATTCAACCTTATTTACATTAAACGAAACGGCATGTGCTGCATCGGACGCCCAATAGTAGCTTTTTGCCCCTTGCTTCTTATGATACAACTTTTGCCCCATAGAGGTTGGAACAAAATCATCTTTCAAGCCATGAATAAATAGAATGGGCAAAGAAATTTGCTCCAGCTCACGAATTGGCTTGACTTGCCGGAACCAATAACCATCATGAATTCTAGTCATTAAACTTGCCGCCTCGATAAATAGTAAATTCGGAAGTCCAAAATCTTCTTTAAGTCTATAAGTAAAAAGTTCCTTTAAATCGGAATAGGCGCAATCTTCAATTATAAAGTCAATTTGAAGATTTTCGTTCGTCATGGTTGAATATAGTAAGGTTGTGGCAGCTCCCATTGACTCTCCGTGAATACCCGTAAAACCATCAGTGAATCGTCCTTTTGCATAATTAACAACCCGCTCTAAATCATGTTTTTCATAGTATCCGTAGCTATGATGTTTTCCTCCACTAAGACCATGTCCCCTGCTGTCGAAAAGCAATACATTGAAGCCTAACCTCAAATACATTGGGGCTACCTTGAGCATTACATATTTATCGGCCCCAACCCCATGATGAACAATGATTGTGTTTTGCGTTGTATCGCTGTGTAAAAGCATCAAACAACTTAATTTGTAATTGTATGCAGATTGAATGCTGAAATATTCTTTTTGCTGAAGGTTAAACCAAAGTGTATCCAGATTGCCGTATTTTATTTCATTTTCAAGAGTAGGATTTCCTTTACTGATGTTGTTCCCGGTGATTACCCTGTAAAAAAACTCACCAATAATTAACTCTGCAGCAATTACAAATAATAAAAGTAAGACTAATCGTTTTATCCATTTTCTCATAACATGTATTTAATAAAGTATCAAAATATTTTTTTCTTAATTGTGCTCAATATATTATTGCCTCCTTTGCGGATTATAAATTAATAAACTCAAATGCACTTCTGTATGCATCAATCTCATTCACGTAATCAAGCAACTCCCCATAAAAGGCATGGCTACCGATAGTGGCACTGTCCCCAATAATTACCAGCTTTTTTCGGGCGCGTGTCATGGCCACATTCATACGGCGGGTGTCTGCTAAAAATCCTATTTCACCATTGTCATTTGACCGTACAAGACTTATATATACAATATCGCGTTCCTGTCCCTGAAACGAATCGATTGTATTTATAGTAATTGCTTTTTGCAGATTTTTATTAAAAGGCTTTCTTTCATTAAAAGTTTCTTGCATCAGACTAACCTGCGCTTTATAGGGCGAAATAATTCCAATTCCACCAATGTTTTCTGTTAGGCCCAAGGGGTCAAGGTTTTTAATGTAATCCTGAAGGTGCTTAAACAGCAACTCCATTTCTTCTCTGTTAAAAGAGCTGCGGCTTTCCGGATTTGTTTCCTCAAAAAAACCACACCCGGCAGTATCAATAAACTCAACAGGCAAATCTTCCGAAAAAATACTCCAACCAGCTACATCGGAGTTGGCAACCAGTTTTCCATGGTAAAAGTGCTTGTTCGAAAAATTCATGATTTTTTCATTCATTCGGTACTGTTCAGTCAGCATTGCATCGGCATTATTCCGGTTGATGGCTTTTTCGAATAATGTTTGTTCTAATCCTTCCTTAGCAGCCTGGTACGATTTAATTGTTGGTGGAAGTTGACAGTGATCACCTGCAAATACAACTCGCCTGGCCTTTAATATAGGCAACCATGTAGCGGGTTCTAATCCCTGTGCAGCTTCATCAATAAAAACTGTTT
>DNTK01000079.1 GCA_003508755.1 Bacteroidales bacterium
GCATATAACACCGAAATTATTGCCATTTTGAGCAGTGGTGTAAGTTTTAATCGGTTGCTTTTCCCGTATTTTATAGCATCGCTGGTAATTGTTGCATTAAATATTTATTTGAATTTGTATGTTATTCCGCATGCCAATAAAGATCGATTCGAATTTGAAGATAACTACTATTGGAACTCGGTGAAGGGTTTTGCCGACCGCAATGTGCATATGCAGATTGAACCCGGTATTTTTGTGTACATCGAGAGCTATAGTACACATACCAACTTCGGGCGCAAATTTTCTATGGAACACTTCGAAGAGGGCGAATTGAAATCGAAACTTATTGCACAGGATTTTCGCTGGGATTCAACAAAAAATAAATGGACTGTGCGTAATTATATGATTCGCGATTACCTGGAAGATGGCAAACAAATAATTACAACAGGAAGTACGATTGACACCACCCTTAACCTGACGACCGAAGAGTTTAGCCGGCGCGATAATGCCATCGAAGCCATGGATAAACAGGAATTAGATGCTTTTATTGCGCATCAGAAATTGCAGGGTTCTTCAAACGTAAATACTCTGCTCATAGAGAAACACAGGCGTATTGCCGGACCTTTTGCTACCTTTATTCTAACCCTCATAGGCGTTTCTGTTTCGTCGCGCAAGGTGCGGGGCGGAATAGGAATGCATATAGCATTGGGGCTGTTGATGAGCACTTCGTACCTGGTATTTCAGAAATTTAGCTCACAGTTTGCCATCAGTGGTATGTTTTCGCCATTAATAGCTGTTTGGATCCCGAATATTCTGTTTGCAGTTTTAGCTTTTATGCTCTACCGAACAGCACCAAAATAATTATGATAAAATTTAGATTTAATATAAGTTCTTTTAATAACTTATTGATTTATAATTATATCCATCATTAATTGATAAAAACATTTCCAAATGTGAGGGGTATTTACTAATGTTGTACTCCGATTTTTTAACCTAACTATAAAAAAACTATTCATTTAACTGATAAATTATGCCACTCAAACAAAAAATCCAGGAGCTCAAAAAGAAGCGGGAAGAAGTGCAAATGGGAGGTGGTGAGAAAGCTATCGAGAAACAACAATCGATGGGAAAACTCACAGCCCGTGAGCGCATCCTTACGCTCGTTGACGACGAGTCATTTCATGAATATGATTTGTTCGTTGAGCATGAAGCACGCGATTTCAACATGGATAAGAAAACACTGCACGGCGATGGTGTTGTTGTAGGTACGGGAACTGTCAACGATGAACCAGTAGGTATTTTTGCACAGGACTTTACCGTTGCAGGAGGATCTTTAGGCCTGATGCATGCCCGTAAGATTACCAAAATTATGGATCATGCCTTGAAGATGCGCATGCCACTTATTGGGATCAACGACTCTGGTGGAGCACGTATCCAGGAAGGTGTAAATTCACTTGCCGGATATGGAGAAATATTTTTTCGTAACACCCTTTCTTCGGGTGTTATTCCGCAGATTTCTGTCATTCTTGGACCCTGCGCCGGTGGAGCAGTTTATTCTCCGGCACTAACCGATTTTGTATTTGTTGTCGACAAAATTTCAAAGATGTTTATTACCGGACCAGAGGTAATAAAAACGGTATTGGGCGAAGAAATTTCGATGGAAGATCTTGGTGGCGCAAAGGTACACAGCGAAATTACCGGGAATGCACATTTCTATGCCGAAAGCGAAAAGGAATGCTTTGAACAAATTGAAAAACTGCTTTCATTCATACCATGGAATAATACGCAAAAAGCACCTATTCGAGAACCCAAACCACCTAAACCTGAGTTTAAGAATATCGAAAAAATTGTACCGGGCGATCCGCGTCAACCTTATGATATTCGCAACGTGGTTAGAGCCATTGTTGATGATTCTGATTTTCTTGAAGTACAAGAACTTTGGGCACAAAACATGGTGATTGGTTTTGGCCGTATTAGTGGCGAAACATGCGGGTTTGTATGCAACCAGCCCCGCGTATTGGCAGGTGTGCTGGATGTGGATTCATCGGACAAAGCAGCCCGGTTTATCCGCTATTGCGACGCTTTTAATATTCCTATTATTACCCTGGTTGACCTACCGGGATACTTACCAGGTATTGATCAGGAGCATGCTGGTGTTATCCGACATGGCGCTAAGATATTATATGCTTACAGCGAGGCCACAGTTGCCAAACTAACCGTTATTTTACGTAAAGCTTATGGAGGTGGTTATATTGCCATGGGTTCACGTCACCTGCGCAGCGATTTTGTTTTTGCATGGCCAGGAGCAGAAATTGCTGTGATGGGACCAGAAGGTGCAGCAAACATTATCTTCCGGAAGGAAATTATGGGTGCAGAAGATCCTGATGAAATGCGCAAGGAGAAAGTAAAAGAATACAAAGAAAAATTTGCTAATCCTTACGTGGCTGCTGCCAAAGGGTATGTCGATACGGTTATTGAACCGGAAGAAACACGTAAACTCTTAATACATGCTATCGATGTGGCCAAAAACAAAGCAGTAAGCGGGCCAAGGAAAAAGCATGGAATTCCACCCTTTTAATCGGTTAGTATTATGGCAAAAAAGAAAACAAATGTAAACACAAATAAGGGACAGAATGCATGTTTCGAAACCAAGGATGGTGAACAGAAATGCAAAACCCTTATTGTACATGGGACCAAATACAAAACCTTCCTAACTAAAAAGTACGAAAACCGCAAGAAATGGCAAAAGGTAAATGAGTATCACGAAATAAACTCAATACCCGGAACCATTATAAAGGTTTTTATTAAGGAAGGCGCAACGGTGAAAAGAGGGGAACCCCTGATGATCCTGGAAGCAATGAAGATGCAAAATAAAATATTTGCTCCCTTCGATTGTTCTGTAAAAAAAGTTAATGTAAAAGTTAACGATAAAATACCAAAAGGTACCCTTATGCTCGAGTACGAGTAGAGTATACATATGAATCACTTAAACCGCTTCTAAGAAATCAGAGGCGGTTTTTTTATGGGATTCTTGTTCCTTCCCAATAAAACAGTCCTTTAAATATTTCAGCAGGATTGAAGGCAATCGATTCTTTGAACAAACCAAACACACTTGATCCACTACCCGACATCGCGGCATATTCGGCGCCTAAATCAATTAATTTGTTTTTTACCTGTTCAATCTTTGGATGGCTCTTAAATATGCCAGGTTCAAAATTGTTTACTACATGATTTTGCCATTCTGAAACAGGCAGTTGCAAAAATTCCCTAAGATCTTTCTCCGGCATATTTGGAGTAATTCCAGCATAGGCTTCAGCGGTTCCAATGTGTATACCGGGGTTTACCAAAAAAATGCTATAGCCATCTAACTTTAGTTGTATGTGCGAAAGAATTTCTCCTCGTCCCTCTGCATAAGCCGGTTGGTTTTGAATAAAAAAAGCACAATCGCTGCCCAGCCGGGCAGCATAGTTTTCTAGCTGCTTAGCGGTTAATTTAAGTTGAAATAGTTCATTGAGTGCCTTTAACGCAAAAGCACCATCGGCTGATCCTCCACCCAATCCTGCTCCAATAGGTATCTGTTTGTGCAGGTGTATAGTTACAGGGGGTATGCTAAAC
>DNTK01000187.1 GCA_003508755.1 Bacteroidales bacterium
GCTTTTGTTTGCACTTATATTTTTGTGTTTTTACAGCATTGGCTGTAGCAAATCCCATTTCGTTTATTATTTCCTCCGAGGAAGCTTTCAGGAAGATAGAATACTTCAACAATTTGAAACATTTTTCCCCCAGTTTTTCAGTTATACTTTTTAGTGCCCTGGCGCGTTCATTTGTCATAATATCATTTGAGTAATCATAAGAATCACTCGCTTCATATTTTTCGGCCATGCGCACCTGTCGGCTATCCCGTTTTACTTTATTTACCCAAAGGTTACGACTTACCGAATACAGAAAACCAGCTAATTCATGCTGTTCGTTGTAACGTCCGAGGCTAATTTGTTTACTTAAAGCTACAACAGCATCCTGAAAGATGTCAAAGGCATCATCTTCGGTACCTGAATTAGCCAATATGTAACACTTTACCTTGGGATATACCTCCTGGTATAAATAGTTTAAAGCCTTACTGCTATTGCCTGTTTTAAAACACCTGACAATTTCCTGATCAGTATATTTATTTTCTCTTCTTTTCAACTTCTATGGTTTATCTACAGATAAATGTTAAAAAAGTAACCCCATTAGTAATTAATTGAAGCAACTATTTTATAGATTTAGCGCACTAAAAAAATAGCTCTCACTTTCATTTCATGCAAATCGGAGGTATAAAATACATAATTCTATGCATACTTTTTTCAACAGAAGTTCTTTTTTCTCAGGAAATTGTATCCCTGTACCCAATTCAATTCAGTCAGTATTTTAACAGCTATCCTTTGGTTAACCCTGCAATGGCCGGCACATACTCCGATTACAATGCAAGCATGGGAAACCAGCGTTTGCTTGGCAGTTTTAGTAAAATATCAACTTATTATTTTAATGCAAATATGCGTATACCCAATAACCGGGGTTATCAAAATGCACCCTATAGTGCAATAGGAGTACTTTTTTATAACGACAGAGAAGGTAAATATCTTAACAGAACACGTATGTACCTTAGTTATGTGTGGCATGCACATGTCTCAAAAAATCTTAGTATTTCCGGAGGCTTTCATGCAGGTGGAATGAATTACTCAGTGAAAGGTACAGACTTGTCGGGCGATGGATCGGATATTGTTCCTGACGGAACACTTGGCTTTCAGATGTATAATGATTTATTCTTTGTAGGAATATCCTACAGTCAGATGTTTCGTAGTAAAGTTCAGCCTATTGAAGAAATTGCCCATCTTTTGCCCTATTTTAATACCATGGCAGGTATGAAGGTGAACATTTCAAGTGATTTTAAGCTAAAACCAGATGTGTTGGTCCGTATTACTTCCCATCCGGAAAAATACGATATTAGTTTTAATACGATGGGCATCTGGCAGGACAAAGTAGCATTTGGTGTTGGATTGCATGCGAACAATTCAATTGTAAATACCTTTGAGTTAAGAAATTTAACTGATAGGGCAAAGGGATTGAATATTAGTCTTTCATATGGTTTTCCTTATAAAAAAACCGGAATTGTTACCAGGTTTATGGAAATAGGCTTAAGTTATAATATGAACCGGGGTCGATACTGAGAATTTTACGGTTACAATAGAAATAAAAAATTGTAGTATGCATGTAGCAAGGAGACAGAATATGATAATAACAGATAGCTAGAACTGTGGATTTGCTATGGCAATAATTTTTAATGTATAAATGATAAACGAAAACACCAATATAGTATCTAATCTGAGACAATGCCTTATTATTGTGGCGTTCTTATTCTTGATTCCTTTTACAGGGGTAGCCCAAAAAGTAGTCATCTTTGAGAATGATATTATTTATCAATATTTTCCAATAAATACAGATGGCGATTTAATTTCGGTAACTTCTCCGGAAAAAGGTGCCGATGGAGTATCAGGAACAGCTGTATATAAAGCAGGTGAGCAAGTAATCATTCAACTTACAGGAGATACTAATTACGATTTAAAGGCCAATAGTTCAAGGCTTATTTTCAAATTTGCAAACGAAAGCAGAGGATATTGTATCTCACACGACTTCGATATGGTTTTCGACCTTGAACGCAGTAATCCAGATAAATTAATAGTTACACAGTGCTATATTGTTAACCAGGTTTTTACTTACAATGAAAGAACCTTCTGCAATGGTGAACGACTAATCGAGCCTACAACCAATATTCCCTTAAATGCCATTGAGCTCTCCTCTGCTCCGGGAATTGTTTTTGATGAGAACTGGAATATCCTTCCCCATAAATCGCAGTCTGGTTATTATGATGTACTTATTGAATCTGATTATTGTATCGAGTATGGTCAGCAATCCATACCCATTATCATAAGCCCAGTAGAAAGTAGAGATATGCAGGAAAACATACAGATTTGCTCATCGGCTGAAACATCTTTAAATGAAATTACTGGGTATACTGTTTATTCCATTGATGAAGGAATTAGTGGTGAAATCCTTAATGGTATTACTGAAAGTGGTGATTATCTTATTCAATCAAGTTCGTCATTGTGTGCCTTCGTTGATACAGTATCGGTTAATTTAGTAGAAATAACAGATATTGAGCTGGTAGTTACTCCTGGTTGTTCTCAGGCTCAACTTTCAATTGAGTCGTTTGGTGGTGATATAGCATATCAATCCTGGTGGAACGGTGCTACAACGCCTACTACAAACGTATCTAAAAGCGATACTGCCTGGGTGTTAGCTGTTGATCAAAACAACTGCCCGGTATATGACACATTGGCTGTGGTGTTTGAGCCTTTCGGTGTGGAATCGATAGAATATGAGGTTGTAGATGCCTCATGCTGGGAGGAGGGCAGAGTAGATTTATTGAGTGTCTCAATTAATCAGGGGGAAGGACGTCTATCGACCATACTTCGAAATACGAGTAACTCCCAACTCATAGATGATTTTTATGAAGTACCTGAAGGAGAATATACACTCAAAGTTTCAGATGAGCGAGACTGCACCGCGTTTTCTGAACAAAAAATCCTGGTTAAGCAAACCTGTTTGGATGAATATCCTGTATTTACCCCGGACAATGATGGGGTGGAGGATGAATATTTTATTCCACATACAGGGTCAATAAAGATTTATGATCGAAACGGCACTTTGCTTCGTACACTATTTACCCCGAATTATTGGGACGGCAGGGATGCCTCCGGAAATCTGATGCCCATGGGCAATTATGTAATGGTTACAGACGATGGCAATGCGGTTAACATAACCATTATTCGCTAATTATTTTTCCTTTCTTTAATTATCTTCGAAGCATAAAACCACCATTATGCTAACCAAAGAACAAAAATTGCGCTATAATCGGCAATTAATAATTCCAGGATTTACTGAACAGGATCAGGAGAAGCTTTTTCAGGCTTCTGTATTGGTTATTGGCGCCGGAGGACTCGGCTCACCGGTGCTAAGCTATTTGTCTTCCGCTGGAATCGGTTCTATTGGAATTGTTGATGCGGACAGGGTTGAGCTGAGCAACCTGCATCGCCAAATACTCTATTCCGAAAAAGACATTGGCAAACAAAAAGTTGATATTGCAGCTGAAAGATTACGGGCAATGAATTCATCACTTCACTTAAAAGCTTATTCTTCCAGGTGGGATAGGAATCTTGCCTCTTCTATCGCATCCAATTATCATGTTCTTATTGAT
>DNTK01000033.1 GCA_003508755.1 Bacteroidales bacterium
CTATTACACTGAAATACAAGTTGGCAAAGTCGACATGGTCGTAAAGCAATTCATTAACCACTTGCTTTGGGAAAAGCCAAATTTCCATGTGTGTATCGGCAATAACTTCCGAGACACCATAATCTATTAACAGGTTTATATTAACCAAATTTTTGAAACATGAAATTACATAATTCTTTTCAGCTAATAAAGCCTGTTGATTGGTTAGCATAAATGTATCGGTATCTGCTAATTCGGAAAGCACTAATGTCGTATTCTTTTCAAAACTCACTTTTCTGGCACTGTGCGCTAATTGCAAAGCAACATATTCAGAAATTGAATTAAATAATTCATATTCTTTTAATGCAACAAACCGATTATAAAAAAGGTTTTTTTCCTCTTGATTCTCCACATCATGAATCCGCTTTAAGAGCTTTGTGTCGTATTTTTCGTTGTTTAAGATATCCTGCAAGGCGTCTGGATGCATTTTATTTAAAATAAACACAGCGGTTTCGCTTAGTAATGGTTCTTTATGGTACGCATTGAAAACAAGCTCTTGCTGGTAATCAGTTAGTAGGTTTTGGTAGATGTGCATCATGGCACAGGCACGTGGAAACAACGATAGGGTCTTAAAATCGTATGTAAGTGTGTTCCGTAATATTTCCTTGGTAGTTATTCTTGGCTGTACAAAATAGTAGTCGAGTTTTTTCAACCTTTCTTTCAGACTAATATCCTCAACAAGCGGAAGGAAAACAGGTTTAATATCCTGATCGAAATACTCATCTACCAGTTCAATGCCATGGTTTATTTGTGAATGACTTCCTTCCATCAATAAATTTCTGATAGAAGAAATTATATGCTTGTTATACACCAGCGATAAAAACTTGAATAAAATATCGTAATTGTAGTCAATTTCTTGCCGGAAAGATTCGGTTAACTGTGAAAGCTTTCTTTTCTTGTGGAGAACGTGGTAATAGTTTAAGTTTTGAGTAATAATTCCAATTTGCTTAATAACAAGATTGAGTAACTTATATTTATTTTGAGCATTACTTTGGTAATTGATATCAATTAAAGCCTGCAAGCTATGCAGCAACACATACCTGTCTTGGTTTTCAATATCTGAGATTATATTATTCAGCGATCGTTCGGTTCCAATTTCACCATAAAGTTTTATTATTCGGGCGTGTACAATATCAGTGGTGTTGTGCACCAACTGTTCCCGTTCGAGGTAATCGATTGCTTCACTACCCGATTTAGCTATGATGTAAAGTGCATACGGATTGTATTTTGCAGGATAAATAAAATCGAGCAGGCTATAGCTGAAGCTTACTTTATCTAATCGGGCCAATGATTTTAAGGCTGCCTCCTGCACTTCAGGTTCAATATCTTTAACCAGTTCAAATAAGATTTGCTCGCGTTCCGCTCCACAATTACCGTTAATGGAATATGCCAGCCAGATGCGTTCGTTCGTATCACCTGAATAGATGATTTCCTTTAATTCGTCGGTCGATTTTTCCACTTTTAGTTGCCCGCGCAAGTCTTCAATAACCTGAAATAATATTTCTTTTTCCTCTGGATTGCTTTCATTGGCTTTTCTTCGTAATTCGGGAATGAGACCGTTTATACGTTCTTTAAAGATTCGCTTGAAAACCACCTTGCGCACCTTACTGTTTGGGTGGGCGAGTAGTCGCTCCAGCAAATCTTCATACACCATTGGTTGGGTTTTTGACAGGGTATCGAGCAAGTGTCGGATTTTAATGATGTTGTTTCCTGTTAATGCTTTCCAAAGCCCTGTTTCAAAGCCCTGTGCATTAGTTTGCTGAGCTTTCCTGTATCGTAATCGTTCAAGTGATTTCGATTGTTCTTTCTGGTATTGTTTAACCAGCAAAATAGCAGTAATTAACCAGGCTATTGATACCGCAGCCGTCCAGAATAAAACAACTGGTAAAGTAAAACCTTTAAGAAATGTTAATCCTAAAATTACTCCACCACTGATTAACAATCCCAGCAATACCGATGTTCCTTCGATTCGTGGATACACCACTTGCTTATATCGTATATCGAGCGTCTGGAAAAGTGTCCGGAGAGATGGCGCTTGTACAATCTGTCGCAAACTGTCGATGCCTACTTTTGTTATTACAACCAGAAGGAAAAACATCGTAAAGTGTTNNAAAAAAAAAAAAAAAAAAAAAAAAAAAACCGCCAATAGACAGTGCCAGTGCAATTAAAATACCAAAAGGAATTAATACCAAACTGTAAGGAGAATCGTACGAATATAAAATACGCTTTATCAGAAACCGGTCGATACCAAAGATAAAAACCATTAAAACAGCTGTAAATAGTCCATAAAATTTTGAAAGACCAATCACATTTTGAAATCCTGCAGCGGCAATATTTATAAATGTAAAGTGAATACTGAAGGCAACAATGGACGATAACAGACCAAACAGAAAAACGCTGCGGGCATACTTCGATGTAAAAAACAGGAACAGGCTTTTGGAAACTGGCACAAATGCTTCTTTCCCCGAAATAAAACGATTAGATTTTTTATGCACACTGTTAAGTATAAACTGAAGCAGGTAAAAAACAACCAATACAGCAAAAGAAAGCCAGGTGATAAAGTCGAATGAATAAAAATAATACAGGCTACCTGTCATAAGTGCACCACCTAACCCTGTTCCAAACCACAGCCAAAACTTTATTTTAGGCGAAATTTCTCTTGATTGTCTGGGGCTGAGCATTTTTCTGCCAAAGCGATTGAAGGGCAGTAAAGTCAGTATGTTTATCGGAAACAAGAGAACCATTCCCAGGAATACTGCAGGCTTGGATGGTAAAAACAACAGGAGAACAAAATAAAAGCCAACAGCTAACAGATTAAAGGTATACAGGATAAAGCTGAGTGTTTTTGTATGTATTCGTCTAAAGAATAATGAATACAGGTAGGTAATCACAACACCAAGGCCACCGCTAATGACATATGATGCAGCAAGGTACTTATAACCCAGCAGTTCCAGGAACCGTGCATGTACGATTAAATCGAAGGTAGCAAGAAATAGTCCGGCCAGAATTGCCATTAGGCAATAAATAAATACAAGACTTGTTTCTTTTTTTGTTGTTTCTTTCTTGCGATAGGTCTGATTCATCGGGGTATTGGCAAAATTCTAAAAATCAAGCTAAAAATATAAATTATATAGCTTACTTGGTGTATTAATGTCAGGCTTTTGATTGACAGGGAGCTTTGCCTTGCGAATAGCCCAAAATTTATTGTTAGAATAAAGGCAGAGTAAAACATTGTGGGCACTTACTTGTTTCAAAATAAAAACGAACCATGCTTTTCAAGAACATTGCAGCACCCGACAAGTACGAACAGCGAAGAGAAATTGTCTTTATTTTATTGGCTGGTCTTTTTATTGGCACACTGGCAATGTTAAATATTTTAGGAATAACCCGTCTTATTGATTTGTCGTTTTCGTTGTTTGGCCTAGAAGTTCCATTCAGGGTATTTATTGGGGTGTTGCCTTACCCAATTACATTTTTATGCACCGATATTATTAGCGAGTTTTATGGGCGCAGAAGAGCCACCTATGTAGTCTGGGTAGGTTTTGTATTAAATTTATGGGTCATTTTTATCATGTGGATTGGGGGCTTATTGCCTCCTGTGCCCGAATTTTCTGCCGAAACAGGTTTACCAGAACCTGGAACATCCGAACATGTTTTTTACCAGTTACGCCGGTATACATTTAGTGCGACCTCTGCATCGATGATTGCCTATTTAACAGCTCAGTTTGTAGATGTGCATGTATTCCATTACCTCAAGACAATTTCAAAAGGAAAGATGCTTTGGCTGCGAAACAATGGATCCACACTTACGAGTCAATTGGTCGATTCTTTATCGGTGGTTTTTATAACTTTCTATTTTACCAATGCCATTGTGGTTCCGGAAGGTGTTACTACCAGTAAGTTTCTGCTAATTCTGATACTTTCGAATTATATTTTTAAGATTACTGCAGCACTGGTCGATACCTTCCCTTTCTATTTGAGTGTGAGGTTACTCACCCCGTTTTTAAACATCGATTCCATAAAAGATTACCGTCAGAAGAAATAATTGACTAATAATTTTCCAGCACCCGGCTTACGATTTCTTCTGGTGCCAGGTTTTTTGCATCTACCACGTACTTTGCTCTTAGGTAGTAGTGCTCATAATCCCTTAGCAGGTCCTGCACATAGCTTCGTATTTCTTCGGGTGATTTACCTTTTAATATGGGACGGTTTTGCGCGGCAATTCTTAATCGGCCTACAAGTGTATCTTCATCGAGTTTCAGGTAAACAGTGGTACCATTCTCTAACATAAAATCCATGTTGTTAAAAAAGCGGGGCACACCACCTCCCGTACTAATTACCACCTTATCCATTCCCGCGGTTTGCTGCAAAGCCGATCGTTCTTTTTCACGAAAAACATCCTCTCCATCCTGCGAAAATATTTCAGGGACAGTTCTGCCATCGTTTTTTTCGATTAGATCGTCTAAATCGAGAAAATTCAGTTTTAATTTTCTGGCAAGCTTCCTGCCGGCAGTAGTTTTTCCGCTGTTTTTAAATCCTATGAGGTATACTTTCACTTTAAATGGTCAATTTTCGAGCTTAAATGCAGCTCCCAGTTTTTTAT
>DNTK01000030.1 GCA_003508755.1 Bacteroidales bacterium
ATAATATACTCAGAGCCAATGCAATGTTTAAGGCAGTAGTGTTTACTGTGCTTTTACTAGTCTTTAGCATTTTGTTCGTTTACGGAATTGCTATTTTCTTTATGGCCTCTTTTACAATAGTATTCCTTCTTATAATTTATTATGCTCTCTTTAAGGCAAGCTTATTAAAACTCAAAAGCCCCTTTAACGATTAGTTTAATTCAAGGTAATTAATAAATACCTGAACTTTTTCTATTCTGCCATCAGGATGTGATAATAGATCTTTTCCAAGCAATGGATAATTACTTTCAAACTTGGTTAAGTACTCAATAACTTTCTCCGGATTGTATTGTATCGCCATTGGAGTTCTGTCGGCCTCAAGCACTTTCTCTGGCATAAGTGCCCACCAATTACCTCGTGCCACTTCAAGTTTCATGTCTTTTACCACTTGCGAAAGTCTTCTGAACTGACCGGCCTTACCATTTAACAAATGCTCATAATCGCTGAATTTATCAGCATAGCTCACCTCAATTTTAATAGGTTCATGGATGGAAGATTCCTCCAAAATAATGTTTGTAGTTAGTGTGGTGCCATCATAAGTATAAGTGCCTGGTTTTATTTCATCTGAAAAGGCATATTGCTTACCATTAACAGTAACAATTTGAGGAGGGAAGGAACGAATTATCCGAACCTCATACTTCTTCGTTGAGTCTATTCCATGATAGTTGCCTTTTACGGCTTCAATCTTGATATGGTGCTGGCCAGTTGCAGCTTTCTCGTGCGAAACAGGAATCTCGGCAAATAATCCTTGCTGGTATTCGTTGGTGGAATAATCGTCCTCGTAGATTTTTGTTTGGCCAGATTCGCCTGGTACTATTGCCAGTATATACCTGTTATCTGATTCCTGCAGGTTGCTTATTTTTGGATACATTGGTATAATACTACCTGCTTTTATGTAAAGGGGTATTTCATCCAGGGCAAAGTTTCGTTCTATGGTTGAGCCTCCCTCCAGGAGTGTTCCCGAATACCAGTCGTACCATTCGCCCTCCGGAAGCCATATGGTTTGATTTGCCAGATTGTTTTTAGATGAAATACTATCGCTTATTGGTGCAACCAGTATGTCGTCACCAAACATGTACTGGTATTTAAAATCATAAGCTTCATCTATAGATGGATAATCATAATACATCGGACGGCAAATGGAAACCCCCGAAGTGTAGGCTGTATAGCCAGCGGAATAAATATAGGGAACCAGGCTATATCTAAGGTGAATTAAATCTTTCATCATGCCAAAGTGATTGGGATATTTCCAGAATCGTCTTTCAATTGTGGAAATTTTAGCGCTGTGTGTACGGAGAATAGGGCTAAATACACCAAACTGCAACCACCGTACATATAGTTCCGGATCGGAAGCATATTCACTGGCTGCATGGCCACCAATATCATGGCTCCAATAACCATATCCTACATTTGAGGCAGTTGGTGTAAAGTAGGTCTGGTATTTTAGTGAGCGCCAATCAATTCTGTCATCGCCTGAAAAGCCTATTTGGTAGCGATGGTTGCCCATGCCGCCCCACCGGTGAAAAAGTAATGGGCGATTTGTGCCACGTTGCTCCATGTCGGTATAGAACGTGTAATTTAACCACCAGGTATTACTAAGTCCGTCAACAATTTTGCTTTCGGGGTACTGCTGCCAATCGAGCCACCAGAAATCAACTCCTTGTTGCTCCATTGGCTGAAGAACCGAGTCGAAATACACTTGAGCCCATTTCTTATTGGCCATTTGGTAGTGGATGTATTTTTGGCCTGTGGTATCGAAATCAAAGGCCTTTGCAAAACTGTTATATTGTTCTTCCATGGGTGCAATTCCTGATGCAGGATGAAGGTTAAGGGCAGTTTTTAAATGGTTTTTATTGGTCCAGTCAAGGAAGCGTTCAGGATTAGGGAATAACGATTTATTCCAGGTATACCCTGTCCAGCCGAGCCAGTGTCCTGTTTCATCCATTTTCGGATTCATTGGGTCCTTAAGGCCTCCGAAAGTTTCGTGCCAGTCCATATCAATTACAAGCACGTCAATGGGAATATCGAAACTTCTGAATTGATTCATTAGCTCCCGAAGCTCCTGGTCGGAGTAAACCCAATAACGCGACCACCAATAACCAAAAGCATACTTTGGTACCATTGGAATTTTACCTGCCACCTTGGTATAATCTTTTAATGCTTTTTTATAGTTATGGCCATGGCCGAAGAAATACCAGTCTTGAGCAGTGGTATCTGTGCGGCTTTCAACCCAATTCCATTCACTACCATCGAATAAGTGCGATTTTGAATCGTCAATCAAAGACCATCCGGATCGAGACAGAATACCCTGACCAAGATCCACAGGATTACCATCCCAGTCGTAACCGCCAACACAACCATCAAGGGTTCGGGCTGTACCACCAAGGTTTTCATTATCTACCATCCCAGGTTTCCAGGTTACTGTCTCCTCGTTTAGTTTTAGTTTTATTTGCAGGTTTTCGTTCGAGAATTTCCCTGAGTTTTCTTTATATGAAATTGCCAGTTTACTTGTTGCAATATGTATCCAGCCATCTTTTTTATCTGCTGTAAATTCAACAACCGGCATTTTTCGATTAATAAAAACCAACGAGGCTTTATCTTCAAAAGTTGAGTTTTCGCTCCACTCTAGGCGCACTAATTCGGGTGTGAGAATAGTAAACCTGGCATTCCCGGAAATCACAATTGATTCCTCGGATGCCTTCGGATCGTTATTGTTTGAATAAGAAGGGTTTACTATAATATATGATAAAATAAATAGTAGAAGGTATTTGTATTTCATGGCTTCATTTTTAAATATTTTTTCAGGGCACTATTTGTTTAGATAAATGGTTTGGCCCGTTTCGGCGCTTTTAAAAGCAGCATCGAGTATTTCCATAACTATCATGTTGTTCTCAAGCGATGATAGGTCGTATTCATCTAAGTGTAATTCTCCTTTAATAACTGCTGAGAACAACCTAAAAGGATCATCAAGGGGTTGCGGTCTTTCTTCCAATTGTAATACCTCTTCACTGAAACCATCATATCCTTCGGCAATTCGTGTTCTGAGAGTATGTCTGTTATCGGAATAAATAACACCGGTGAGTCCGTATATTTCCATATCTTTTCTACCGATGGGCCAATTCCAGGAAGCCTGAATTACTGCTTGGGCACTATCGTATGTTAATATAATAGTAGCTTCATCATCAACCTTTGGGTGGTTATGAGGTTGTAGTTGCTGTGTTATGGCGGTAACTGTATTTGGTTTTTTTCCATCCATAAGCCAGGTCATTAAGTTGGCACCGTAACAACCAAAATCTATTATTGCGCCTCCTCCATTTAATTCAGGATCCAGCAACCAATCGAGAAACTCTGAATTTATTCCAAGTTTTACAGGGCCTTTATGCCCATCGTGTACAATAACTTTACGAATTGAACCTATTTTGTTCTCATTAACCAACTCGAATGCCTTATGATTGGCAGGATACCAGGTAGTTTCATAATTCGTAAGCAGATGAATGTTATGTTTTTTTGCTAAAGCCATCATTTTATTGGCATGCTCAAGATTTACAGCAAGTGGTTTTTCAACCATGACATGAATTCCTCGTGGGGCAAAAAACTCAACTACTTCTAAATGGTCATAGATGGTTCCAAAAGCGGTTACCCCATCTAATTCGATATTTTCAACCATTTCCTGCATCGTATTGTATACTATATCCATGCTGATGCCATATTGTTCAGTATATCGTAGGGCAAGATCTTTATTTGGCTCTACTATTCCCGCAAGTATAAAATCACCATCATCTGCTCTATCAAGTATCCAATGCACATGTGTATGCGTTAATGCAATAACTCCCAGGCGAATAGGTTCTGTTGCATTTAAGCTTTGTAGCATTATGGCCAGGGTGCAGGTTATTAAGAAAGTCGTAAATCGCTTTATCATATTAAAATCAGTCTAAGTTTTATACAAGCAATAATAATTATTAAACCCATTACAGGTATGCCTGGAACGATAAATATAGATATTCCAAAACCAATATATTTCACAATGATATGTAAAAAAGAGCAATGGAGTTTTTTAGTTAGTATAGTAATAAAGAAAGTGCAGTGGGTGTTCTATGAACTTCTTCAGTGACTTCATCTTATAACAACTACACATGCGGGAAGAGGGGTAAAGGGCTGTTGTCCCAAATAGATGTGTTATGGTTAATTCTGAGAATCAATTGTTAAAACGATAAATACTATAAGGATACATCTTCCTTTTTCGAAACCACCGACTTTTCCCAACGTCTTACAGTTTCGTACCGTAATCCGGTAATTTTGGCAACTTCTTTCAGCGAATATTTCTCTAGCAATTGCAGTACAGTCGATTTCACATCTTTTGAATAACGCGGTGATGCCACCTTCTTTTTACAATACCGTTTTCTAATTCGAATAATCGACATTTCGGAAACATTGTATTCCTTGGCAATGCTGCGCGCTGTTTCCCCCTTATCCAGGCGCTCGGCTATTTTAATGGCTTCATCATACGAAATACTTGAACTACCTCTGTATTTTTTATCGATGTGTGATACACCAGCACCAGGTATACCTGCCTCAACTCTCTTCTGGTATAGGGTTTTTGAATTGCCCCACAATAAATTTTCAAAATGGTTATTCAACGTATCACCATCTTTATGGATCACCAATTTATAGCTAATTGGTTTTGGATTTTGAACAAAAGCTTCTGCCACAATGCGGTGTGTGTAAAATTGCTTGTTTTCAATCGAACAACAATAATAACCTTTAGAGTGTGAGGCCGATTTAATCGTATATTGGTTTATTAATTTATCGTTATGATAAATACTGGATCCATCCTCGTTTACCCTTACTTTGCCTTTTATCCCTTTTAAATTCGCATCTCGTAGCATGGATATGTAATTTTTATAGTTAAGAAAACCTATCTATTGTAAGAAATAAACATAATCATCATAAGATTGTTTGAAACATTTTGTTAAAAAACTGTTATCGTATCAGTCCTTAAATTCTATTTCCATCTCATGGTTGTTTACAAAACTTAATAAATTTATAATATTGGCATATAGGCCAGTGATTTCAATCTTGCTATCTTGCACACTTTTTTAAATTGTTTAGCGTTTTTTAGTCCATGCTTAAAAACATAATAACAGGTTTTGTTCTGTTTCAATTGGCTCTAGCATCATTTTGCCAGCCTCAAGAACTGGTTGTTCCCGATTATTTTGGTGAGAAGATAGAGTATAGCCTGAAGGTTGGATTCTTCCAGGTCGGAAAGGTTGATATTGCCTTTTCAGGCGATTCCTCTGATTGTGGTGCTTATGTTATTTGTAATGCCAGAAGTACCGGTCTGGTAAATTTCGTAAAAGATGTTCATTATCGTTTTGATGCCTGCTTCGATACCACTACCGGTTATGCTTCTCAGAGTTCAAGAAAAATTAAGGAAGGCAATTATCACGATTACGACGAGGTTTATTACGATCGTTCCACCCGCTCCGATTCAACTATTGTAATTACCGAAGACAAGGATACCTTAATTGTTCCAAAGGATGTCTACGATATTCTTGTCGCATTTTTCCAGTTTAGAAAAAACTTTATTCATCCAAGCCTTGAGCCAGGAAACATGATTCGAATAAAAACTTTTTTTGTGGATGAAGAATGGGATTTAAACATTAAATATGCCGGTAAAGAAACAATTAAGACACAACTGGGAAAAGCTAAATGTTATAAATTCCTGCCCGAAACTGAAGTAGGCCGTTATTTTAAAACCAAAGAGGATTTAACCCTTTGGGTAACAGCGAACAAGAATCTTATACCTGTTAAGATAGATGCTAAAATGAAAGTGGGAACTTTTTCTGCGGATATTGTCTCGTACAGGAAGCCAACCCGTAAATTAAACAAACATAAATAGTCGTTTTTATTAACCAGTTATAT